>NZ_CP046509.1:300000-435000 GCF_009738185.1 Erwinia sorbitola
AGACATCAAAGTGGCGATTGTTGGTGCTATGTCCGGCCCGGTCGCACAGTACGGCGATATGGAGTTCACCGGTGCCAAGCAGGCGATTGCTGATATCAATGCTAAAGGCGGCGTAAACGGCAATAAACTGGTTGGCGTTGAATATGATGATGCCTGCGATCCTAAGCAGGCGGTGGCCGTGGCCAACAAAGTGATCAACGACGGTATCCGTTATGTGATTGGCCACCTGTGCTCATCATCTACTCAGCCAGCGTCAGATATTTATGAAGATGAAGGCGTGCTGATGATCACCCCGGCAGCCACCGCTCCAGACCTGACTACCCGTGGCTACAAACTGATTATGCGTACTACCGGCCTGGATTCCGACCAGGGCCCTACCGCAGCAAAATATATTCTGAGTGAGATCAAACCGCAGCGTATCGCCGTGGTTCATGACAAGCAGCAGTATGGCGAAGGCCTGGCGCGTTCCGTGCAGGAGAGCCTGAAAAAATCTGGCGGTAACGTGGTGCTGTTTGAAGGTGTGACCGCCGGAGATAAAGACTTCTCTACGCTGGTTGCCCGCCTGAAGAAAGAAAACGTCGATTTCGTTTATTTCGGTGGTTACTACCCTGAGATGGGCCAGATCTTACGCCAGGCTCGTGCTGCCGGTCTGAAAACCAAGTTTATGGGCCCGGAAGGTGTGGGTAACTCCTCACTGTCTAACATCGCGGGTACGGCATCTGAAGGGATGCTGGTAACACTGCCTAAACGTTACGATCAGGTGCCTGCCAACAAACCTGTTGTTGACGCGCTGAAAGCGAAGAAACTCGACTCTACAGGCCCGTTTGTCTGGACAACCTATGCCGCATTACAGTCACTGACTGCCGGTATGGAGCGCAGCAAGAGCGAAGAACCTGAAGCTATCGTGAAAAATCTGAAGGAAGGCGCAGCGGTACCAACCGTAATGGGCGACCTGAACTGGGATGAGAAGGGCGATCTGAAAGGCTTCGAGTTTGGCATTTTCACATGGCACGCTGACGGCTCTTCAACCGCTGTTAAATGATGCAGGCTGCGGGCCAGGGGTGCCTGGCTCCTACGGAATAACGGTGATCGGTGGGCTGGCTCACTTATCTCCGTAGGGGCCGGGCATGCCCGGCCCTTTGTCGTTTTCATCCACCTGGTTCTGCTGTAGGTGGATTCGTAAGGTATTAAGGTATGTCCGAGCAGTTTCTCTACTTCCTGCAACAAATGTTCAACGGCGTCACGTTGGGCAGTACCTATGCGCTGATCGCCATCGGTTACACCATGGTGTACGGCATTATCGGCATGATTAACTTTGCCCACGGCGAAGTGTATATGATCGGCAGCTACGTCTCGTTTATCGTCATCGCTGCGCTGATGATGGTGGGTATTGATGTCAGCTGGCTGCTGATTGGCTCTGGCTTTGTTGTGGCAGTGGTCATCGCTTCCTGCTACGGCTGGAGCATTGAGCGCGTTGCCTACCGGCCGGTGCGCTCCTCGAAACGTCTGATCGCGCTGATTTCGGCGATCGGCATGTCAATCTTCCTGCAAAACTACGTCAGCCTGACCCAGGGCTCGCGCGATCTCGCGCTGCCAAGTCTGGTAACGGGTCAGTGGACGCTGGGTGAAAGCAATGGCTTCGCCGCGACTATTTCCACCATGCAGATGGTGATCTGGGGCGTAACGTTCCTCTCAATGCTGGCGCTGACGCTGTTTATTCGCTATTCACGTATGGGTCGCGCCTGCCGCGCCTGTGCGGAAGACTTGAAAATGGCCAGCCTGCTGGGCATTAATACCGACCGTGTGATCTCCCTGACCTTTGTGATTGGTGCGGCAATGGCGGCGGTAGCTGGCGTGCTGCTGGGCCAGTTCTACGGCGTGATCAACCCCTACATCGGCTTTATGGCCGGAATGAAAGCCTTCACCGCAGCGGTGCTGGGTGGCATCGGTAGTATTCCTGGCGCGATGCTCGGTGGCCTGATTCTGGGGATTGCAGAGGCGCTGACCTCGGCCTATCTCAGTACTGAATACAAAGACGTGGTGTCATTTGCCCTGTTGATTGTGGTGCTGCTGGTGATGCCTACCGGCATCCTTGGCCGTCCGGAGGTTGAGAAAGTATGAAGAAGCTCAACCTGCTTAACGCCATTGTCTCGGCGCTGATGCTGCTGGTTCTGGCGGCATTCTTTATGGGGATGCGCCTCAATCTTGACGGAACTCATCTGGTGGTGCATAACGCCGGAGAAGTGCGCTGGAACTGGATAGCTCTGGGCTGTGGCGTGGTGTTTCTGTTCCAGCTGCTGCGCCCGCTGTTGCAGAGTGGCCTGAAAAAAGTCTCCGGCCCGTCGCTGGTATTACCGGGCATTGATGGCTCTACCGTGAAGCAAAAGCTGTTTCTGCTGGTGCTGATCGTTGCGGCAGCCGTGTGGCCGTTCCTGGTGTCACGCGGCACGGTGGATATTGCCACCCTGACGCTGATTTACGTCATGCTGGGCCTTGGCCTTAACGTGGTGGTGGGGCTGTCGGGCCTGCTGGTGCTGGGGTATGGCGGTTTCTATGCCATCGGTGCCTATACCTTTGCGCTGCTTAACCACTATTACGGACTGGGCTTCTGGCAGAGTCTGCCGCTGGCAGGTCTGGTGGCGGCGGCATTTGGCCTGCTGCTCGGCTTCCCGGTGCTGCGTCTGCGCGGTGACTATCTGGCGATTGTGACTCTCGGCTTTGGCGAGATCGTGCGTATCCTGCTGCTGAATAACACCGAAATTACCGGCGGCCCGAATGGCATCAGCCAGATCCCGAAACCCTCCTTCTTTGGTCTGGAATTTAACCGCAGCGTGCGCGACGGTGGATGGGATACCTTCCATAACTTCTTTGGCCTGAAATACGATCCAAGCGATCGCATTATCTTCCTGTATATGGTGGCGCTGCTGCTGGTAGTGATTACGCTGTTTGTTATCAACCGCCTGCTGCGTATGCCGCTGGGTCGTGCCTGGGAAGCGCTGCGTGAAGATGAGATTGCCTGCCGCTCGCTGGGCCTCAGCCCGACGCGTATCAAACTGACGGCGTTCACCATCAGCGCCGCTTTTGCCGGGTTCGCCGGTAGCCTGTTTGCAGCCCGTCAGGGCTTTGTCAGCCCGGAATCCTTCACGTTTGCCGAGTCGGCATTTGTGCTGGCGATTGTGGTATTGGGCGGGATGGGCTCGCAGTTTGCGGTGATTCTGGCGGCTATCCTGCTGGTGGTATCACGGGAGCTGATGCGCGATCTGAACGAGTACAGCATGCTGGTTCTCGGCGGCTTAATGGTATTGATGATGATCTGGCGTCCGCAGGGGCTGTTGCCGATGAAGCGCCCGCATCTGAAGTTGAAAAATGCGGAAAAAGGAGATCAGGCATGACTCAGCCTTTGTTAGCCGTCAATGGCCTGATGATGCGCTTCGGCGGCCTGCTGGCCGTCAACAATGTTGAACTGGAGCTGCACCCGCAGGAGATTGTTTCACTGATCGGCCCGAACGGTGCCGGTAAAACCACGGTATTTAACTGTCTGACCGGTTTCTATCGTCCAACCGGCGGCTCTATCAAGCTGGGTGATAAGCAGCTGGCGGGTCTTCCCGGGCAGAAGATTGCGCGGATGGGCATTGTGCGTACCTTCCAGCACGTGCGTCTGTTCCGTGAAATGACGGTCATTGAAAACCTGCTGGTTGCTCAACATCAGCACCTGAAAAGCGGCGTATTTTCTGGCCTGCTGAAAACCCCGGCTTTCCGCAAAGCAGAGAGTGAAGCGCTCGATCGCGCCGCCTCCTGGCTGGATCGCGTAGGATTACTGGAACTGGCTAATCGTCAGGCTGGTAACCTTGCCTACGGGCAGCAGCGCCGTCTTGAGATTGCCCGCTGTATGGTGACGCGCCCGGAAATTCTGATGCTGGATGAACCGGCGGCCGGTCTGAACCCGAAAGAAACCCATGAGCTGGATGAGCTGATTGCCGAACTGCGCAACCAGCACAACGTCTCGGTACTGCTGATTGAACATGATATGAAACTGGTGATGGGTATTTCTGACCGCATCTACGTGGTTAACCAGGGGACACCGCTGGCTAACGGTACGCCGGACGAGATCCGCAATAATCCGGACGTGATCCGCGCCTACCTGGGGGAGGCATAATATGAGTCAGGCAATGCTTTCCCTGAATAACATCAGCGCGCATTACGGTAAAATCCAGGCGCTGCATAACGTCAGTCTGCATATCAATCAGGGTGAGATTGTTACCCTGATCGGTGCTAATGGCGCAGGTAAAACTACTATTCTCGGTACGCTGTGCGGTGAGCCACGAGCGACCTCCGGGTCGGTGATCTTCGACGGTAAAGAGATCACCGACTGGCAGACGGCGCGTATTATGCGTGAAGCGATTGCCATTGTACCGGAAGGGCGTCGCGTCTTTTCGCGCATGACGGTGGATGAGAATCTGGCGATGGGCGGTTTCTTTGCCGAGCGTCAGCAGTATCAGCAGCGTATCAAGCGGGTGTATGAGCTGTTTCCGCGCCTGTATGAGCGCCGTGTGCAGCGTGCAGGCACCATGTCAGGCGGTGAGCAGCAGATGCTGGCTATTGGTCGTGCACTGATGAGCCAGCCGCGCCTGCTGCTGCTGGATGAGCCATCCCTGGGCCTGGCCCCGATCATTATCCAGCAGATTTTCGACACCATCGAGCAGCTGCGTCAGGAAGGTATGACGATTTTCCTCGTCGAGCAGAATGCTAACCAGGCGCTGAAGCTTGCTGACCGTGGCTATGTGCTCGAAAACGGTCATGTGGTGCTGGAAGATACCGGTGATGCTTTGCTGGCCAATGAAGCCGTCAGAAGCGCGTATTTAGGCGGTTAATATCCGGGGCGGGCTTGCCCGCCCCTACGAACTTCCCCGTGTGAGGCATGCTTCGTCCGCTATCCATGTTGTACTACCGGCCGTCACCTCGCTGTCACTTTTTCGTCATAACTCCGTTATTTTTCTGTCATTTTCGCATGTCATGTTACCTCCCGACTAAAAGAATGCGCGAAATCGCGCCTTACAACACCGGGTACAGGAAACCGACATGTCATCAATCGCATTCCGTCATACCGCACTTAGCGTAGTACTGGGGCTGACCCTTAGCGCCAATGCTCTGGCCGCTACCGAGATCCCGTTCTGGCACTCAATGGAAGGTGCGCTGGGCGAAGAGGTTAACTCGCTGGCGACCCGCTTTAATGCAGAGCACCCTGACTATAAAATCGTACCGACCTACAAAGGCAACTACGAGCAGAGCATGTCAGCGGGTATTGCCGCCATTCGCTCTGGCAAAGCGCCAGCGATTTTGCAGGTATACGAAGTCGGTACGGCGACAATGATGGCATCGAAAGCAATTGTTCCGGTCAATGAAGTGTTTAAAAACGCCGGTATTGCGATGGATCCGCAGCAGTTTGTGCCGGCGGTGGCGGGTTACTACAGCGATTCGACAGGCCAGCTGATCTCCCAGCCGTTTAACAGCTCCACCCCGGTGCTGTACTACAACAAAGATGCTTTCAAAAAGGCCGGCCTCGACCCTGAGCAGCCGCCAAAAACCTGGCAGGATCTGGCGACCTATTCAGCTGCGCTGCGTAAAGCGGGCATGAGCTGTGGCTACGCCAGCGGCTGGCAGGGCTGGATCCAGATTGAGAACTTCAGCGCCTGGCATGCTCTGCCGGTCGCCACTAAAAATAACGGCTTCGACGGCACTGATGCGGTACTGGAATTCAATAAACCGACCCAGGTTCGCCATATTGCCCTGCTGGAAGAGATGAATAAGAAGGGGGATTTCACCTACTTCGGGCGTAAAGATGAGTCCACCGCCAAGTTCTATAACGGCGACTGCGCTATCACTACCGCGTCTTCCGGTTCGCTGGCCGATATTCGTAGCCACGCCAAATTCAACTACGGCGTGGGCATGATGCCGTACGATGCAACCGTGCCGAATGCACCGCAGAACGCCATTATCGGCGGTGCCAGCCTGTGGGTGATGAAAAACAAGGATGCCGCAACTTACAAAGGCGTGGCCGAATTTATGCAGTTCCTGGCGAAACCAGAGATCGCCGCAGAATGGCATCAGAAAACGGGCTACCTGCCGATTACCACTGCCGCCTATGAGCTGACCAAACAGCAGGGCTTCTACGACAAGAACCCGGGGGCGGATATCGCCACTCGCCAGATGCTGAACAAAGACCCGCTGCCGTTCACCAAAGGGATGCGCCTGGGCAATATGCCGCAGATTCGTACCATCGTGGATGAGGAGCTGGAAGGCGTCTGGACCGGCAAGAAAACCCCGCAGGCGGCCCTGGACAGCGCCGTTGAGCGTGGTAATCAGCTGCTGCGTCGTTTCGAACAACAGAGCAAAAAATAGTAGCCGTCAGGCGGGCGATCCCCGCCTGCATCTGTGTTCAGGGGCGGATCAGCTATCCGCCCTGTTTGATCCCTGCATGAGAACCTATTTATGTCTTCACCGCGCCCTGTTTTCCGCTCGGGATGGCTGCCCTACCTGCTGGTGCTGCCTCAGCTGATTATTACCATCGTTTTTTTCCTCTGGCCTGCGGGCGAAGCGCTGTGGTATTCGGTACAAAACGTCGATCCCTTCGGTATCTCCAGCACCTTTGTCGGGTTGGAAAACTTTGTTCGCCTGTTCGGTGACAGCTACTACCTTGATGCTTTCTGGACCACGCTCATCTTCAGCGGGCTGGTCACCGTTATTGGCCTGGTGGTTTCTCTACTGTTTGCCGCGCTGGTGGATTATGTGCTGCGCCTCAAACGTTTTTATCAGACGCTGATGCTGCTGCCTTATGCTGTTGCGCCTGCGGTGGCGGCGGTGCTGTGGATGTTTCTGTTCAGTCCCGGGCTGGGGCTGATTACCCATTTCTTAGGGCTGCTGGGATACAGCTGGAACCACGCGCAAAACAGCGGCCAGGCGATGTTCCTGGTGGTTCTGGCGTCGATCTGGCAGCAAATGAGCTACAACTTCCTGTTTTTCTTCGCTGCGTTACAGTCAATACCCAAATCTCTGGTGGAAGCCGCCGCCATTGACGGCGCAGGCCCGGTACGGCGTTTCTTCTGCCTCTCATTCCCGCTTATCGCACCGGTTGGCTTCTTCCTGGTGGTGGTAAACCTGGTGTACGCCTTCTTCGATACTTTCCCGGTGATTGATGCCGCGACGGGCGGTGGGCCAGTACAGGCGACCACCACGCTGATCTATAAAATTTATCGTGAAGGCTTCGCCGGTCTGGATCTCTCCTCGTCATCTGCGCAGTCGGTGGTGCTGATGGTACTGGTGATTATTCTGACGGTGATCCAGTTTCGCTATGTCGAGAGAAAGGTGCGCTACCAATGATCGAAAACCGACGCGGGCTGGATATTTTCAGCCATACCCTGCTGGGCCTCGGCATCCTCACCGTGCTGTTCCCGCTGTATGTGGCGTTTATTGCTGCGACGCTCAGTAACGAACAGGTGTTTCAGGTGCCGATGCCGCTGCTCCCCGGTACGCATCTGTGGGATAACATTGCCAGCATCTGGACGCATGGGGTGGGGCAGAACAGCGCACCGTTCAGCACCATGCTGATGAACAGCCTGATTATGGCGCTGGCGATCACCACCGGAAAAATCACCGTGTCGATGCTGTCAGCCTTTGCTCTGGTGTGGTTCCGCTTCCCGCTGCGCAATCTGTTTTTCTGGATGATCTTTATCACCCTGATGCTGCCGGTGGAAGTGCGTATTTTCCCGACGGTGGATGTGATCGCCGACCTCAATATGCTCGACAGTTACAGCGGCTTAACTCTGCCGTTGATGGCCTCGGCCACTGCTACATTCCTCTTCCGCCAGTTCTTTATGACGCTACCCGATGAGCTGATGGAAGCTGCACGCATCGACGGTGCCAGTCCGATGCGCTTCTTCTGGGATATCGTGCTGCCGCTGTCGAAAACTAATCTGGCAGCGCTGTTTGTGATCACCTTTATCTACGGCTGGAATCAGTACATGTGGCCGCTGCTGATTGTCAGCGACAGCAAGCTGGGGACGGCGGTTGCCGGTATCCGCAGCATGATTGCCACCGGCGATGCGGCAACCCAATGGAACCTGGTGATGGCGGCGATGATCCTCACGCTGATCCCACCGGTAGTGATTGTTTTAGTGATGCAGCGCGCCTTTGTTCGCGGTCTGGTTGAGAGTGAGAAATAACGATGGCAGGTGTAAGACTTCAGGCAGTAACGAAATCCTACGACGGGATAAACCAGATTATTCAGCCGCTGGATGTGGCGATCCGCGACGGAGAGTTTATGGTGATGGTCGGCCCATCCGGCTGTGGTAAATCAACGCTGCTGCGTATGGTTGCCGGGCTGGAGCGGGTTACCAGCGGCGATATCTATATCGATACCCGCCGGGTGACCGAGGAAGAGCCGAAAGATCGCGGCATTGCGATGGTGTTCCAGAACTACGCGCTCTACCCGCATATGAGCGTGGAGGAGAATATGGCCTGGGGCCTGAAAATTCGCGGCATGGGTAAAGAACAGATCCGCCAGCGGGTGCTGGAAGCAGCGCGCAGCCTGGAGCTGGAAGCGCTGCTGCAACGCCGCCCGCGTGAACTTTCAGGGGGCCAGCGTCAAAGGGTAGCGATGGGGCGCGCCATTGTGCGTGAGCCAGCAGTGTTTCTGTTTGATGAACCGCTCTCTAACCTGGATGCCAGGCTGCGCGTGCAGATGCGTCTGGAGCTGCAACTGCTGCATCGCCGACTCAACACCACCAGCCTGTATGTTACTCACGATCAGGTGGAGGCGATGACGCTTGCCCAGCGGGTGATGGTGATGAATAAAGGCGTGCTGGAGCAGCTGGGTACGCCGGTGGAAATTTACGAACGTCCGGCCACGCGTTTTGTGGCCAGCTTTATTGGTTCCCCGGCGATGAACCTGCTGGAAGGGCAGATGAACGCCGACGGTTCTCGCTTTAATCTGGGTGATAATATGGCGCTGCCGCTAAGTGCTCCAAAGGCAAAATGGGCCGATCGTACATTGACGCTGGGTGTTCGCCCGGAGCATATTGAACTCTCTTCACCGCAGGATGGCGGTATTCCGCTGGTGGTGGATACGCTGGAAATGCTGGGGGCAGACAATCTCGCTCATGGCCGCTGGGGCAAAAATAAAATGGTGGTACGCCTGCCACACTCGGTGCGCCCGCAGATGGGCAGCACGCTGTGGCTGCATCTGACCCCTCAGTCGTTACACTTCTTTGACCATAACGGACAACGGATCGATTAATGAATAATAGCTGGCCATACCCGCCCATTGTCGCCCATCGCGGTGGCGGGAAACTGGCACCGGAAAATACGCTGGCCGCCATTGATACCGGCGCGCAGTTTGGCCATCTGATGATTGAGTTTGATGCCAAACTGTCGCAGGACGGTGAGGTTTTCCTGCTTCACGATGACACCCTTGACCGCACCAGCAACGGCTGGGGCGTGGCGGGGCAGCTCCCCTGGGAAAAACTGGTTCAGCTGGATGCGGGGAGCTGGTTTGGCAGTGATTTTAGTGATGAGCGCCTGCCGCGGCTGGCTGAGGTGGCAGAGCGTTGTCGTCAGCACCGGATGATGGCTAATATTGAAATCAAGCCCACCACCGGTCTGGAGGTAGAAACCGGACGGGCAGTGGCGCTGGCGGCCAGAACGTTATGGCAGGGGCAGGTGATGCCGCTGCTGTCGTCGTTTTCATATCAGGCGCTGGAAGCCGCACAGCAGGCGGTACCTGAGCTGCCACGCGGACTGCTGCTGGATGAATGGGATGATAACTGGCAGGCGCTGACCACGGAGCTGGGCTGTGTCTCTATTCACCTTAATTACCGGGTACTGACTAAGAAACGTGTGGCGCTGCTAAAGCAGGCCGGGCTGCGAATTCTGGTGTATACGGTGAATAATCCAAAGCGGGCACGTGAGCTGGTGCAGTGGGGCGTGGACGCAATTTGTACCGATCGCATTGATATTATCGGGCCGGAGTTTCGTTAAGCAAAGGCCACGGTGCAAAGGGTCGGGCATGCGCGATGATACGCAGGGGCGAGGCATGGCCCGGCGATTGTTGTGGTATGCACGATAATACGCAGGGGCGAGGCATGGCTCGGCGATTGTGGTATGCACGATAATACGCAGGGGCGAGGCATGGCTCGGCGATTGTGGTATGCACGATAATACGCAGGGGCGAGGCATGGCTCGGCGATTGTGGTATGCACGATAATACGTAGGGGCGAGGCATGCCTCGCCCAAAGGTTAATTCTGTTTCACCTGTCCGTCTTTGGTGCGTTGGCTGGCGCTGTCGCGCTGCTCCTGCATTTTACGCTGCAAATCCTGCTGCTGACGCTGCTGATCCTGCTGGAGCTTCATCTTCTGCTGCGACTGCTGATTTTGCATATTCTGCTGCAAGCGCTGGGTGCTCGGGTTGTAACCTTGCTGCTGCTGGTTACTGTTATTGCTGTTGTTACTCAGCATGTTTGCCATACCGGTTAACGGCAGTACGGCGGCAAAGATAACTAACCATTTCATTTTCATTTTTATTCCTCCGTGTTACTTCCTTAAGTCTACTTCAGCCACAGGCCTTTCACCCCAGGAGTGCTCCTGATTTGCGTTAGCGTTCGCCTTTCCGCCATTTTTGTGCATATTTATCAATGGCAAACATAACGTAAATATAATTAAAGGATGTAACAATGATGACAAAGGTTACTCTGAAACGTCTTTCTTGGTCGCTGTTAGCCGGATTACTGGTCTGGCAGGGGGCAGGTGCTGCGCCCACTGCCCCGCCTGTCTCCTACGGGGTGGGGGCGGATACCTTCCATCCGGTTAAGGCACAGCACGGTATGGTCGCCTCGGTGGATGCGACGGCAACTCAGGTCGGGGTGAAAATCCTGGAGCAGGGCGGTAATGCAGTGGATGCAGCCATCGCCGTGGGCTACGCATTGGCGGTAACCCATCCGCAGGCAGGAAACCTTGGCGGCGGGGGCTTTATGCTGCTGCGTACCGCCTCCGGAAATACCACCGCGATAGATTTCCGTGAGATGGCTCCGGTGCATGCCAGCCGTAATATGTTCCTTGATGCTGAGGGTAACCCCGACAGCAAAAAATCACTGACGTCCCCTCTTGCCTCCGGCGTGCCCGGCACCGTGGCGGGCTTCTCGCTGGCCAGTCAGAAATATGGCACCCTGCCGCTGAGTACCTTAATCAAACCTGCCCTTGAGCTGGCGCGTAACGGCATCGTAGTGAACGATTCGCTGGCTGACGACCTGAAGGTTTACGGTAAAGAGGTGCTGGTTGCACATCCCAACAGTAAAGCTATTTTCTTCAAATCCGACGGCACACCTTATCTGAAAGGGGAAAAGCTGGTGCAGCGCAACCTGGCGCGCAGCCTTGAACTGATTGCGCAGCAGGGGCCGGATGCCTTCTATAAAGGTAAAATTGCCGATGAAATTGTCGGCGAGATGCAGCAGCAAGGTGGTCTGATCGCTAAAACCGACCTGGCAAATTTCCGGGCGGTTGAACGTAAACCGATAAGCGGTACCTATCGCGGCTATGAAGTGTTCTCCATGCCGCCTCCGTCCTCCGGCGGCATTCATATTGTGCAGATTCTAAATATTCTCGAAAACTTCGACCTGGCGAAGATGGGTTTTGGCAGCGCTGATGCCATCCAGGTTATGGCAGAAGCGGAAAAATATGCCTATGCCGACCGCTCGGAATATCTGGGCGATCCGGATTTCGTCAAGGTGCCCTGGCAGGCGCTGACCAGTAAAGCCTATGCTAAATCGCTGGCGCAGCAGATTGATATGGCCAAAGCACGCCCATCTGCGGAGATTAAACCGGGGAAACTGGCACCGTATGAAAGCAACCAGACCACCCACTTCTCGGTAGTGGATAAAGATGGCAATGCGGTGGCAGTCACCTACACCCTGAACACTAATTTCGGCAGCGGCATTGTTGCCGGGAACAGCGGTATTCTGCTGAATAACGAGATGGACGACTTCTCCGCCAGGCCGGGAACGCCAAACGTGTATGGGCTGGTGGGTGGTGAAGCTAATGCGGTACAGCCTTACAAACGCCCGCTCTCATCCATGTCACCAACCATCATCGCGAAAAACGGCAAAACCTGGCTGGTTACCGGCAGCCCGGGCGGTAGCCGTATTATCACCACTGTGCTGCAAATGGTGGTGAACAGCATCGACTTTGGGATGAACGTTGCCGAAGCGACGAATGCTCCGCGTTTCCACCATCAGTGGTTGCCGGATCAGCTGCGCGTGGAGAAGGGCTTCAGTCCGGATACGCTGAAATTACTCAGTGAGAAGGGGCAGAATGTGAAAGTGATGTCGGCAATGGGCAGCACACAGAGCATTATGCTGGGGCCGGACGGCACACGTTACGGCGCGTCAGATCCGCGTACTATTGATGATTTAACCGCAGGTTACTGATGTTTACGGGGCGAGGCGCCTGGCGATTCGCCCCCTTTTAATTACGCCTGACGCTTCCGCACGTGTTCACTCAGCTGCTGGTCAAAATGGACTTCTGTCCACTCCTCTTTTAACGCCTGCAACAGCAGAGCCTGCTGCGTCTGCGGCACCAGCCCGCCAAGCGGTGGGTCGGTATCCAGATTAGTCGGGAACGAATAGCCCTCGGCTGCCGCCGCAATCACCGCATTACGTTGCTCCGTCTCCAGCTGGCGCTGACGCAGGGCCGGATAGAGGCTCAACAGCACCTTCACGTGGTTCACCTTCTCCATGGTTTTACCAAAGCTGGAAGAGACCTGGAGCAGGTTGGCGGTGCGGATATGATCCGCCGTGGTGTTATTGCCTGCCGCGTGGAACAGCGCCGGGTTAAAGAACAGGCCATCGCCTTTGCTCAACGGCAGCTGTATCGCATGCTGCTGGAAGTATTCAATAAAGGCGGGCTGCCGCCATGCCAGATAGCCGCCCTGATACTGATGGGAGAACGGCAAAAGCTGCGTCGGGCCGGACTCCAGCGGCATCTCGCTGTGCGCCACTGCACCTTGCAGGGTCAAATACTGCGAAAGAATCTGTAAGGGCAGCGGGAAGCGGGCAACCACGTCGTTACTCTGGAAGCCCAGATGGTAGTCGCGGTGCGGCTGCTGTGCTTTGCCGCCCGGGCGCACCTGATTCACCTGTGCAGTGATCTCATAGCCAGGCCCCACCCAGCTTTCGCAAATCAGCGCCAGCAGCGGGTTAGCGTAGTAATCGATAAACGCGTCGGCGTCGCGCTCGGCAACTTTTTGCAGAGCATTCCAGATGCGTCCGTTACTGCCCGCTTTAGCAAAATGGTCGCCGCCACCGCCGGACGCTGCTTCATCGCGCAGGATCTCTTCAAAAATCTGGCTGCTGCGATCCACCGCCGCCAGATCGCGATACAGCCCTTTGACCACAAATACGCCCGGTCCGGAAGAGAGCGCACGGTGCAGTTCACTCAGCACCGCCTGGCGATCGTCGTGGGCCGCGCTGATGAGCGAATCAGCCTGATAGATCAGCACATTGCGTTCCGCACCCTGCGCCAGCGGGAACGCCTGCTGCTGCAATGACTGCTGGCAGACGCTATTGAACTCATCCACCGACAGCTGCTCTTCGTTAAGATAGATTGTGTTCATCTTTGCTCCTTACAGGGCCAGTTTCTGCTGAGGCTGAGGTGCACCATCGTCACCACAGCCCACCACGTTCTGATCAAAGTCGATGACTGCGCCGGTCATCATCCCTGACTCTTCTGAAAGTAAAAATGCCACGCCACGCGCCACTTCCTGTGGTTTCAACAGGCGGCCAAACGGCTGGGCACGCTCGGCTTTTTCCAGCCAGTCATCGCTGGCCTGGTGATACTGCTTCTGAATATCATCTTCGTGCGGCGTATCCATCCAGCCAATATTCAGACCATTGACGCGGATGCGATTGCGCATCGCGCTAAAGGCGACATTTTTGGTCAGCGTCACCAGCGCACCTTTGGATGCGGCGTAGGTGGTGAGGAAGCTCTGGCCGCCGTGGGAGGTCATGGTAATGATATTGACGATGCTGCCTTCCACATTGTTAGCGATCATCAGTTTGATCGCGGCCTGCATCAGGAAGAACGGGGCGCGTACGTTGACGGCAAAGATGGCGTCAAACAGCTCCGGGGTGGTATTGAGGATGGTGCCACGGTCGGACATTCCTGCGCAGTTCACCAGTCCGTGCAGCGTACCAAAGCGTGTTGCCGCTTCGGCAATCACGCGCTCACAGGCTTCCGGATCGCTGATATCGGCGGCGACAAACCAGGCTTCACAGCCGAGTGCACGCAGTGTTTCTGCCTGAGCGGCTCCGGCTTTGCTGTTACGCCCACACAGGATCAGCCCACGCGCACCGCGTTCGGCAAGTAATCGTGCAACGGCAGCGCCAAGTCCCTGGGTGCTGCCGGTGACCACATAGACGTTACCGTGAAACTGCTGACTAAGATTTAAGCTCATGGTTACACTGCCTTTTTAGTTAATTATGTAGGTTCAGAAGAGATATCAATTGCTCTGAATTACCTTAGCACCAACATTTCATTAACAATACGCAGTAGAAACCTCAAAAAAACCTCAAAAATAACTCATTTGGTCATCGAGCATTGTGCAGAGCGGGATCGGCGATAGCGGTGCTTTTTTGTGTCTTTTCTCTGCAATTTAGGGCGTTTAGCACGTTTATCTCTGGTCTTATCCACTTTTATGCGTAAATTAAAGCGATATAAAAATCCATTTGGCTCCAATAATGGAAGCGGGGCGTCCATCACAAGGAAAGTTATGAAGCACTCTGTACTTCTCTTCTCGTTTACCGCTGTTTTGTTGTCAGGAACATCATCTGCACTGGCAGAAGGTGAAGGTAGCGCTTATTTAGCTGCCCCACCGTTGTTAACGGTTCCGGTGCGGCCAGACGTGTTGATAGTGCCGGTGAAAATCAGTGGCAGGCAGTACCATTTCCTGCTGGATACCGGCATTAGCACGACGTTGATAGATAATGCTCTGGCGAAGCAACTGACAGAACCACTGCCGGACGAGCAGGTTCCTGCACTGCATCGATCGACACTGGCAGTCGGGGTTTACACTGAGGAGGGACCGCTGCCTCGTCATGTTTTTAAGTTCTGGCAACCTTTAGCCATGGCGCTT
Organism: Erwinia sorbitola; assembly: GCF_009738185.1. NCBI lineage: Bacteria > Pseudomonadati > Pseudomonadota > Gammaproteobacteria > Enterobacterales > Erwiniaceae > Erwinia > Erwinia sorbitola. Next base: position 315,176 of record NZ_CP046509.1, read on the forward strand.
GGCGATGCGGTAATTCCTGCCAGCGTACCGTGGCTTGGGGCAGATCTCAGTTCCATTGCTCAGGTGACCGGTGTCAGAGTTGACGGCGTTTTGGGAATGGATATTTTCCGCCAGTTTGCCTGGCAGGTGGATAATCAGCAGCAGCAGCTCACCCTCTGGCAGCAGGCACCCGGTACGCTGGATTATCCGGTGTGTGTTCCCTACCGTGATTCCTATGATTCAGGCCCTCAGCTGATGCTGGACTACCACGATCTTCCGGTACCGATGACGGTCAATACTGGCGTTGACTACAGCTACATCGGCGATGAGCTGATCAAGGTAAGCCGCGAGCGCCCGCAGAGTGCAGTACTGACCGGTATTAATCAGCCGATGCTGGGGTTAAATGGCCAGGAGGTCAGCGATGGCTATTCACTGGCGGGCCTGAGTTTTAACCTGATGCCGCTGGGCAAACTGTTAGCGCGTGAGAATAAACATGGCGCATTTGGCCTGGGAATGAACTTCCTGGCGCGTTTCGATCGCTATCTGTTTTTACCGGAGAAGATGCTGTTCTGCTATCAGGAGCAGAATTTTACCCGTGATGAACCGGCCCCCCAGCGAGTGCTTGCCGTTCGTTATTACCAGCAGCGGATTGAGCTGTTTTCTAATCCCTCTCCGGCTCTGGCGCGTTTTGGCCTGCAAAACGGTGACGTGCTGTTGGAAGTTAACGGCAACAAAGTTATGCCTGAGCGTATTTATCATCTGCGTAATGCGCTGGCAGACACCCCCGCAGGGGAGCTGAAGCTGAAGATTGAACGGCGTGGAAAAATGAAAACCATCACCATTTGATATCAGCAGGGGAGAGCTACGGCATCCCCTGTGTCTCAGTGACTGACGTAAACGTGCCTCCTTGTTGATAGATTCCTGTGGAAAATCAGGGTTTTTATCGCCACTTTAAGCAAAAAATAAACAGAAAATGGCTTTACAAGTGCGAATGATAATGATTATTATTGTCATGCGTTTTCAGGAATGCCTCTGGTACAGACTGAAAAAGCACGACATTGCTCACATTGCTTCAGTATTTCTTAGCCAGCTCGGGTGCTGGCTTTTTTTTTGCCTGCCGCTCCTCCTTCTTCAGCAATTCCCCTGTTTATTGACCTCTGTTTATATCGAATTTTTTGAACAGAGAAGACAATTTTCTCCGCTATCATCCGCAGCGCTACAAGTCCAGACTGTGTCAAAACGTTGAGGAGAATTGAATATGATTTACTTACGCAAAGCACAAGATCGTGGTCATGCTAATCATGGCTGGCTGGACAGTTATCACACATTCTCATTCGCTGATTACTACGATGCCAACTTTATGGGCTTCTCGGCACTGCGGGTAATTAATGAAGATGTGATTGATGGCGGCCAGGGCTTTGGTACCCATCCTCATAAAGATATGGAAATTCTGACCTATGTGTTGTCCGGCACCGTTGAACATCAGGACAGCATGGGTAATAAAGAGCAGATCCCGGCGGGTGAGTTCCAGATTATGAGCGCCGGTACGGGCGTTCGCCACTCAGAGTACAACGCCAGTAAAGATGTGCCGCTGCATCTGTATCAGATCTGGATCATCCCGGAAAGAACCGGTATTGAACCACGTTATGCGCAGCGCCGTTTTGACGATGTACAGGGTCGCCAGCTGGTGCTTTCTCCGGATGAGCGTGAAGGTTCTTTGAAGGTATTCCAGGATATGACGCTGTCGCGCTGGGTGCTGAAGCAGGATGAGCAGGCAAGCGTGGACATTGACGCAGGCCGTCGCGTCTGGATCCAGGTGGTGAAGGGCGATGTGACGGTTAATGGCGAACAGGCAGGCACCAGCGATGCCTTTGCTATCTGGGATGAGAAATCCCTGGCGATTGTTGCCAGCAGCGATGCAGAAATCCTGCTGTTCGATCTGCCGCCAGTCTAATCGTTATCTCGTTCACATATTGGGTGCGGTTTGCCGCACCCTTTCTCTTTTTTATCCCCCTATCTTTGTTACACTCAGCTCAAATCCTTCCTATCCGTTGAAATCAGATGAAGAAAAAAAGACCGGTACTACAGGATGTTGCGGATCGTGTAGGTATCACTAAAATGACCGTCAGCCGCTATCTGCGTCATCCCGATCAGGTATCTGCCGCTTTGCAGGGCAGGATCGCGGCTGCACTGGATGAACTTGGCTATATTCCGAATCGCGCCCCCGATATGCTCTCAAATGCGACCAGTCGCGCCATCGGCGTGCTGCTCCCTTCACTGACGAACCAGGTGTTTGCCGATGTGCTGCGCGGTATTGAAACTGTCACAGATGCGGCGGGCTACCAGACGCTGCTTGGGCACTTTGGCTACAGTGCAGAAAAAGAGGAGTTGCAGCTGCGTTCACTGCTGGGCTGGAATATTGACGGGCTGATCCTCACCGAGCGTACGCACACCCCCGGCAGCCTGCGCATGATTGAAACTGCCGGTATTCCGGTCATTGAAATGATGGACTGCATCTCGCCGTGCCTCGATATGGCGGTAGGGTTTGATAACGTTGAAGCAGCACGGCAGATGACCCACGCAATCCTGAAAAAAGGGCACCGGCATACGGTATATCTCGGTGCGCGCCTTGATGAACGTACCCTGCAAAAAGAGCATGGTTATCGCCTTGCTATGCTGGAAGCCGGGCTGGAGCCTAACTGCATTATGATGGAGGCGGCGTCGTCCTTTTCCGCCGGGGCGATGCTGATGTGTGAAGCACAGAAACGCTACCCGCTGACTGACAGCCTGTTTTGTACCAATGATGACCTGGCGGTAGGTGCGATGTTTGAGTGTCAGCGTCAGGGGCTGAAGGTTCCGCAGCAGATGGCGATTGCCGGTTTCCATGGCCATGATATTGCCCATGTGACCAACCCCCAGCTGGCCACGGTGCAGACACCGCGTGAGCAAATGGGCCATGAGTCTGCGGCGCTGCTGCTGGCCCGTATTCGCGGGGAAAACGTTGATTTTTCCCCGGTGAACGTCGGTTTTACCATTTTTACAGGCGGCAGTATTTAACGCTGCCGGCGCGGTTATTCCTCAGGAGCGAGGTGCGCCTCGCCCGTCTTCGCGGCATCTCCCAACGGGAAATAGCGGCAGAATTGTCCCTTTGTGCCTCTGCCAGTCTGATTCTGTCGTTTTTTTGAAGCGTCTCACATTTACCAGCTTTTTCCGCCGTGGCTGTTGCCATACTCTATGCACATCCAGACAATGTTACCGATAACAATTATCCAAACACATCTGCTATCCCCCAGCCGGAGCTAAAATCATGACCACTCATTCATCGCCTAATCATGTCTTTGTACTGATGGGTGTTTCCGGAAGCGGCAAGTCAGCCGTTGCCAATGCTGTTGCGCATCAACTGAAAGCGGCATTTCTTGATGGCGATTTCCTGCATCCGCGCGCCAACATTGAAAAAATGTCTGAAGGACATCCGCTGAATGATGACGATCGTCGTCCATGGCTGGAAGCGATCAACGATGCGGCATTCGCCATGCAGCGCACAAACAGTGTGTCGCTTATTGTCTGTTCAGCGCTGAAAAAAAGTTATCGCGACATCCTGCGTAAAGGGAATAAAAACCTCTCCTTTGTCTATCTGAAAGGGGATTTCGATACCATCGAGGAGCGCCTGCGTGCGCGCAAAGGGCACTTCTTTAAACCTCAAATGCTGGTAACCCAGTTTGCCACTCTGGAAGAGCCTGCCAGCGATGAAAAAGATGTGCTGGTAGTGGATATTAATCAGTCACTTGATGAGGTTGTTGCGGCAACTCTTAGCTCCATTGACGGTGCGACAGAAAAAAATAAGTAGGATGTGATGAGTACTGCAACACTGGTGTTAACAGCAGCCGGATCGGTCTTGCTGCTGCTGTTTTTAGTGATGAAGGCCCGAATGCATGCCTTTGTGGCGCTGATGTTAGTCTCAATCGGCGCTGGTCTGTTCTCCGGGATGCCGCTGGATAAAATTGCCACAACGATGGAAAAGGGCATGGGCGGCACCCTTGGTTTCCTCGCTATTGTTGTCGCGCTGGGCGCGATGTTCGGCAAAATTCTGCATGAAACCGGCGCGGTCGACCAAATCGCCATCCGTATGCTCAAAGCCTTTGGTGAAAATCGCGCCCATTATGCGATGGGGATTGCCGGGCTGATTTGTGCTCTGCCGCTGTTCTTTGAGGTGGCGGTAGTGCTGTTGATCAGCATTGCTTTTGCGGTCGCCCGCCGCACCGGGGATAACCTGGTGAAGCTGGTGATACCGCTGTTTGCCGGGGTTGCCGCATCCGCTGCCTTTCTGCTGCCCGGGCCTGCGCCGATGCTGCTGGCTTCGCAGATGCATGCTGATTTCGGCTGGATGATTCTGTTAGGGCTGTGTGCCGCCATTCCCGGAATGCTGATTGCCGGGCCGCTGTTTGGTCGCTTTATCAGCCAGCATGTGACATTTGGTGTGCCGGTGGAGGGGAGTAACCCGGAGTTTGATGAGAGCAAATTGCCCTCTTTTGGCTTCAGCCTGTCGCTGATTCTGTTCCCGCTGATTCTGGTCGGGTTGAAAACTATCGGCGCACGCTTTACCACCCCCGGCTCCAGCCTGTATGAGTGGCTGGAGTTTATCGGCCATCCATTTACCGCCATTCTGCTGGCCTGCCTGGTGGCGATTTATGGTCTGGCGTACCGTCAGGGAATGGATAAAGAGCGTGTGATGGAGATCTGCGGCGCGGCGTTACAGCCTGCGGGGATTATTCTGCTGGTGATTGGTGCCGGTGGCGTATTTAAGCAGGTGCTGGTGGATTCCGGCGTTGGCCCGGCGCTGGGTAATGCATTAACCGGTGCCGGGTTGCCGGTGGCGCTGGCCTGTTTTGTGCTGGCTGGCGCAGTGCGCATTATTCAGGGCTCCGCCACCGTTGCCTGTTTGACGGCGGTGGGCCTGATTATGCCGGTGATTGAACCGCTGCACTACTCAGGCGCACAGATGGCCGCACTGTCGATCTGTATTGGCGGCGGCTCGATTATTTGCAGCCACGTTAACGATGCTGGTTTCTGGTTGTTTGGGCGTTTTACCGGTGCAACCGAAGGTCAGACGCTGAAAACCTGGACGCTGATGGAAACTATCCTCGGCACCGTTGGTGCTGTTATCGGCATGATTGCGTTTGAGTTATTGTCGTAAGCATTGAGGGCGGGCGAGGCATGCCTCGCCCGCAGCCCGCACCCATCTTACAATTTCAAATAAACGCGAATCCCATCCAGGAACATCTGCGTTGCCAGCATAATCAAAATCAACCCCATCAGCCGCTCCAGCGCATTAACACCCTTATCCCCCAGCAGCCGTAAAAACAGCCCCGACAGCAGCAGGATCACCACCGTCAGCCCCCAGGCGATCAGCAGCGCGCCGACCAGGTGCCCCATATTTTGCGGATACTGATGTGACAACAGCATCAGCGTTGCCAGCAACGACGGCCCGGCAACCAGCGGGATCGCCAGCGGCACCAGGAACGGCTCTTCACCCGCCGACAGCCCGCTACTGTTGCTTTCCTGGGAGGGGAAAATCATCTTAATAGCGATTAAAAATAGAATAATACCGCCGGAGATCGATACGGTTTCAGTACGCAGATTCAGAAACGCGAGAATTTTCTCACCGGCAAATAGAAACAGCAGCATGATCAGCAGTGCAATCAGCATTTCGCGAATAAGCACCATCCGTCGACGTTTTGGCTCCAGATGCTTCAAAACCGACATAAAAATCGGCAAATTGCCGAGGGGATCCATTATCAGCAACAATAATATCGTTGCAGAGATCATTTCAGTCATGGTTATTGTTCTCGTTATTCAGGGTATATAAGCAGAGCTGCTAAAAAAAACCGTCTAATCGATTTAATTCACTTGCCACTTTTTCTGCAACTTGTAAGGTTTAACCATATTTTCTCCTTTAACTCTAACAGGTCAGGCGTTACTGGTGCAGCCAGTTTGCTTACCGCCAGCACACAGCAACCAGAGCGTACTGAAGTACGTGAGGATTGCGCGTACTGCCGGGATGCAAAGTGGCAAGTAAAGTAGCCTGAAGCGGGTGCATGATGAAGACAGTTGGTTTAGTTGGTTGGCGTGGAATGGTGGGTTCTGTACTGATGCAGCGCATGAGCGAAGAGCGTGATTTTGATGCCATTCGCCCGGTATTCTTCTCAACGTCTCAGCACGGTCAGGCAGCGCCTGCGTTCGGCGGCCAGTCTGCGGGAGCGTTACAGGATGCTTTCGATATTGAAGCGCTGAAAGCGCTGGATATTATCATCACCTGCCAGGGTGGCGATTACACCAGTGACATCTACCCTAAGCTGCGCGCAGCGGGCTGGAACGGCTACTGGATCGATGCGGCTTCAACCCTGCGCATGAAAGATGATGCCATTATTATCCTCGACCCGGTGAACCATAAGGTGATTCACGATGGCCTGAACAGCGGCATTAAAACTTTCGTTGGCGGTAACTGCACCGTCAGCCTGATGCTGATGTCGCTCGGCGGTCTGTTTGAAAACAACCTGATTGAGTGGGCGTCCGTCGCCACCTACCAGGCCGCGTCCGGCGGCGGTGCGCGCCATATGCGCGAACTGCTGACCCAGATGGGAATGCTGCACAATCACGTGGCAAAAGAGTTGCAGGATCCGGCTTCTGCTATCCTCGATATCGAGCGTAAAGTGACCGAACTGAGCCGTACTGGCGTGCTGCCAACCGATAACTTTGGCGTACCGCTGGCGGGCAGCCTGATCCCGTGGATCGACAAGCAGCTGGAAAATGGCCAGACTCGTGAAGAGTGGAAAGGCCAGGCTGAAACTAACAAAATCCTGCGTACCAGCAGTGTGATTCCGGTTGATGGCCTCTGCGTACGCGTCGGTGCACTGCGCTGTCACAGCCAGGCATTTACCCTGAAACTGAAAAAAGATGTGCCGCTGGCGGAAATCGAACAGATGCTGGCTTCTCACAATGAGTGGGTGAAAGTGGTGCCGAACGACCGTGAGATCTCCATGCGTGAACTCACTCCTGCCGCTGTGACCGGTACGCTGCACACCCCGGTTGGCCGCCTGCGTAAGCTGAATATGGGGCCGGAATACCTCTCCGCCTTTACCGTTGGCGATCAGCTGCTGTGGGGTGCGGCAGAGCCACTGCGCCGTATGCTGCGTCTGCTGATTGATTAATTACGCTATTTTTCCCCCCGCCGTGCGCGGGGGGAAATATCGTCCTGTTTCAATGTGAATCATCATTTTTCACAGTTATTACCTGCTCCTGCCACTGTTTTAACTGGCGACTCTCTGCGCCAGATTTCAGCGCTTCTTCCCTGCTCCTGCCTGATCCCGGGTGAATCTAAGAAAGCTCTGACGCCCCTGTCTTATGTCTTAAAAGCAGTAACTTTGATCTGAAAGAATTATTTTTACGCTTTCTTCCATGGCTATTGTCCTCACCTGGCTATGCTTAAAAAAGGTTACGTTCCCTAAAACATTATTAGTTTTCACTTAATCAATTTATTGCAGGCTGCGGCGGTTTTTTCCACAGGAAGGTTACCTCTGCCGGTCAGCGCGCTTTGGGCTCAATGAAGAGCAGTGTATTGGCGCAACCGTAGTTCAGGGTTCCAGTCAGTCGCCTGCCAGTCATCACGGGAAGAAAGTCATGTCAGAGCTTATGGATCGTAGTGCGATTAACGCGTTAGTTTCAGGTCATTTTGCCGACCCTTTTTCTCTGCTGGGGATGCATAAGACCAGTAAAGGTATTGAAGTCCGTGCCCTGTTGCCGGATGCCAGCGAAGTCTGGGTGATTGAAACCAGTACCGGTAAACAGTGTGTGCAGCTTAACTGCATCGATTCCCGCGGTTTTTTCCAGGGAGTGGTGCCAAAGCGTAAAAGTCCCTTTCGTTATCAACTGGCGGTTACCTGGCACGGCCAGCAAAATCTGATTGAAGATGCCTATCGCTTTGGCCCGCTGCTGCCGGAAATGGACAGCTGGCTGCTGGCAGAAGGTACTCACCTGCGCCCCTACGAAACCCTGGGCGCTCACGGAGATGTGATTGACGGTGTTATCGGTACACGCTTTGCGGTCTGGGCGCCTAATGCCCGGCGCGTCTCCGTAGTTGGTGAATTTAATTTCTGGGATGGCCGCCGTCATCCGATGCGGCTGCGCCGTGAGATCGGCATCTGGGAGCTGTTTATCCCCGGAGCGACTCACGGGCAGCTGTATAAGTTTGAAATTATCGACAATCAAGGGCAGCTGCGGTTAAAAGCCGATCCTTACGCCTTTGAGGCGCAGATGCGCCCGCAAACGGCGTCAATGATTTGTGGCATTCCGGAAAAAACCACGCTTTCGCCGGAGCGCCAGCGCGCCAACGGGTTCGATGTTCCTATCTCGATTTATGAGGTGCATCTCGGTTCCTGGCGTCGTCATACCGATAATAACTTCTGGCTCAGTTACAAAGAGCTGGCCGAGCAGCTGGTGCCGTATGCCAAAGAGATGGGCTTTACCCATCTGGAACTGCTGCCGATTAATGAACATCCCTTCGACGGCAGCTGGGGCTATCAGCCGCTGGGCATGTATGCCCCGACGCGACGCTTTGGTACGCGTGATGACTTCCGCGACTTTATCACCGCCGCCCATGATGCCGGGCTGAATGTGCTGCTGGACTGGGTTCCGGGCCATTTCCCTTCGGATGATTTTGGCCTGGCGAAATTTGACGGCACTGAACTGTATGAACACGGTGATCCGCGTGAAGGTTTTCATCAGGACTGGAACACGCTGATTTATAACTTTGGTCGCCGTGAAGTCAGTAACTATCTGGCGGGCAATGCGCTCTACTGGATCGAGCGTTTCGGTATCGATGGCCTGCGGGTGGATGCGGTGGCATCGATGATCTATCGCGACTACAGCCGTGCTGAAGGCGAGTGGGTGCCTAACCACCTCGGCGGGCGTGAGAATCTCGAAGCCATCGCCTTTCTGCGGTATACCAACCGCACCCTCGGCCACGCCGCCCCCGGTTCTATAACCGTGGCGGAGGAGTCTACGGACTTTGATGGCGTGTCGCGACCGCCAGAAATGGGGGGACTGGGTTTCTGGTTCAAATGGAACCTCGGCTGGATGCACGACACCCTCGACTATATGAAGCTGGATCCAATCTACCGTCGCCATCACCACAACCTGATGACTTTCGGCATGTTGTACAACTACACCGAAAACTTTGTGCTGCCGCTCTCGCACGATGAGGTGGTTCACGGTAAGCGTTCCATTCTCGACCGCATGCCGGGCGATGCCTGGCAGAAGTTCGCCAACCTGCGCGCTTATTACGGCTGGATGTTTGGCTTCCCCGGTAAAAAGCTGCTGTTTATGGGCAATGAATTTGCCCAGGGCAGAGAGTGGAACCACGATACCAGCCTTGACTGGCATCTGCTGGAGGGTGAAGACGGCTGGCATAACGGCGTGCAGCGTCTGGTGCGCGACCTGAACCATACCTACCGGGATCATCCGCCGCTCTATCAGCTCGATTTCGATCCGGCCGGGTTTGAATGGCTGGTGGTGGATGATTTCGATAACTCGGTGTTTGTTTTTGTGCGCCGCGATCGCGACGGCAATGAGCTGATCGTCGCCAGTAATTTTACGCCGGTGCCGCGTTACAACTATCGCTTTGGCGTATCGGGTGCCGGGCGCTGGCGCGAAGTGCTGAACACCGACTCCGCCCACTATCACGGCAGCAATACCGGCAATCTCGGGTCAATCAGCACCGATGACTGGGGCAGCCATAACCGCAGCCACTCCCTGAGCCTGACATTGCCACCGCTGTCGACGCTGTGGCTGGTGCGGGAGGCTGAATGACGCCACTGCATGAAGGGCTTCCCGCGCCGCGAGGTGCCAGCTATGACGGCAAAGGGGTGAACTTTAGCCTGTTTTCGCAGTATGCCGAGCGCGTGGAGCTGTGTCTGTTTGATGCCGTTGGTGAGGAAACGCGGGTCGATCTTCCTGCCCGCAGCGGTGACATCTGGCACGGTTATCTGCCGGGATGCAAGCCAGGGCAGCGCTATGGCTACCGTGTGCATGGCCCCTGGCAGCCGCAGCAGGGGCACCGTTTTAATCCGGCGAAGCTGCTGGTAGATCCCTGCGCCCATGAGGTACAGGGAGAAGTGACGGACGATCCCTGCTTCCAGTGCGGCGTACATGAGCCAGATGCTACCGACAGCGGGCCGCTGGCACCAAAAAGCGTGGTGCTGGCCGATGATTTTGACTGGGGAGACGATGCTCCCCCGCGTGTGCCCTGGGGCAGTACCGTGATTTATGAGGCTCACGTGCGCGGCCTGACAAAGCTGCATCCTGAGATCCCGCAGGAGATACGCGGCACCTACGCGGCGCTGGGTCACCCGGTGATGATCGACTACCTCCAGCGCCTGGGGATCACCAGTCTGGAACTGCTGCCGGTGGCCAGTTTCGCCAGCGAGCCGCGCCTGTTGCGGCAAGGATTAAGCAACTACTGGGGCTATAACCCGCTGGCTTGCTACGCGCTGGAGTCGCGCTATGCCTCCGGCCTGCATCAGCATCATCCGCGCCATGAATTTCAGCAGGCGGTGAAGGCGCTTCACCAGGCGGGGATTGAAGTGATCCTCGACGTGGTGTTTAACCACACTGCGGAGCTGGAAGAGACCGGGCCGACATTGTCGATGCGCGGTATCGATAACAAGAGCTATTACTGGCTGGATGAGCAGGGTGAGTATCAAAACTGGACGGGCTGTGGCAATACGCAAAACATCAGTCAGCCGCAGGTAATGGAGTGGGTGCTCGACTGCCTGCGCTACTGGGTAACCGAGTGCCACGTCGACGGCTTCCGTTTTGATCTGGCTACCGTGCTGGGCCGTACGCCGGACTATCGGCAGGATGCACCGCTGTTTCAGGCCATTGCTGCGGATCCGCTGCTGTCAGGCTGCAAGATGATTGCCGAGCCATGGGATATCGGGCCTGGAGGTTATCAGGTGGGAAATTTCCCTGCGCCGTTCGCCGAGTGGAACGACCATTTCCGCGATGGGGTTCGGCGCTACTGGCTGCATGGTCATCTCTCTAACGGGGACTTCGCCCGACGTTTTGCCGGGTCAAGCGATGTGTTCAACCATTATGGCCGGCTGCCCTCCAGCAGCATCAATCTGATCACCGCCCATGACGGCTTTACCCTGCGCGATGTGGTCAGCTATGAGCAAAAACATAATGAGGCCAACGGCGAAGATAACCGCGATGGCAGCAGCAACAATTTTAGCCATAACCACGGTGTTGAGGGATTGCAGGCACCTTTACTGATTATGGAGCACCGCCGCCGGAGCGTGCATGCCCTGTTGACCACTCTGCTGATGGCCCAGGGCACTCCGATGCTGCTGGCCGGGGATGAGCACGGGCACAGTCAGCACGGTAACAATAATGCTTATTGCCAGGACAACCCGCTGACATGGTTCGACTGGCAAGAGCACGATCGCGGGCTGTTTGCCTTCACCGCAGCGTTAATTCATCTGCGCCGCCGTATCCCGGCGTTGCAACAGGATCGCTGGTGGCAGGAGGGTGACGGCAATGTTGAGTGGCTGAACGATCAGGGGCAGCCGTTAACAGCCGCACAGTGGGAGCAGGGGGCGCACCGTTTGCAGATCAGGCTTTCACAGCACTGGCTGCTGACCATCAACGCCACCGAAGAAGTGTGTGACCTGGTGTTACCTCAGGGACAATGGCAAGCCATCCCGCCCTTCGCCGGGGATGATAACCCGATTCTGTCAACGGTCTGGCATGGAGCAGCGCACGGCGTGTGCATGTTCCAGGAACAATCATAATAGGAATCAGACATGGTCAAATTAGATAGGAACGACCCTGTAATGCTGGCAAGGCAACTCCCTACACAAACGGTGGCGCTGATCCTTGCGGGTGGCCGCGGTACGCGTCTGAAAGACCTGACCGCCAAGCGTGCAAAACCCGCCGTTCACTTTGGCGGGAAGTTTCGCATTATCGATTTTGCGCTCTCCAACTGCCTGAATTCCGGTATCCGGCGTATTGCAGTGATTACTCAATATCAGTCGCACACGCTGGTACAGCATATCCAGCGTGGCTGGTCTTTTCTTAATGAAGAGATGAATGAATTTGTCGATCTGCTGCCAGCTCAACAGCGCCTCTCGACGGAACTCTGGTATCGCGGTACTGCCGATGCAGTCACGCAAAACCTCGATATTATTCGTCGCTATAACGCGCAGTACATCGTGATCCTCGCCGGGGATCATATCTACAAGATGGACTACTCGCGCATGCTGATCGACCACGTGGAAAACGGCGCGCGCTGCACCATCGCCTGCCTGCCGGTGCCGCTGGAGGAGGCAAGTTCCTTCGGCGTGATGAAGGTCGATGAGAACAACAAGGTGGTGGAGTTTCTTGAAAAACCTGAGAACCCCCCTTCTATGCCGGGTGACGACAGCCGTGCGTTAGCCAGTATGGGCATCTATGTTTTTGATGCCGAATATCTTTTCGGTCTGCTGGAAATTGACCAGGAGCTGCCGGAGTCGAGCCATGATTTTGGTAAAGATCTGCTGCCAAAAATCGTTGCCAGTGGTGAAGCGCTGGCCCACTCGTTCAGCCTCTCCTGCGTGCAGCATGATGAGAGCGCGGAACCTTACTGGCGCGATGTCGGTACGCTGGAGGCCTACTGGAAAGCCAACCTTGACCTCGCGTCGGTGATGCCGGAACTGGATATGTATGACAGTACCTGGCCGATTCGCACCCATATGGAGCCGCTGCCGCCAGCTAAGTTTGTGCAGGATCGCTCCGGTAGCCACGGTATGACAATGAATTCGCTGGTCTCAGGGGGCTGCATTATCTCTGGCTCGGTGGTAGTGAACTCGGTGCTGTTTTCCCGGGTTCGGATTAACTCCTTCTGCAATATTGAGTCGTCGGTATTACTGCCGGATGTGGAGGTGGGACGTTCCTGCCGTCTGCGCCGCTGCGTAATAGACCGCGCCTGCGTGCTGCCAGAGGGAACGGTGATTGGCGAAAATCCGGATGATGATGCCCGGCGTTTCCACCGATCGGAAGAAGGGATCGTTCTTGTCACAAGGACTATGCTGGCGAAGCTTGGCTGGCGATAGCACAAACATTATCCAAATCAGTTGAGGTCGCCACTAATACAGAGGCAGCTGCAAGTATGAAGGATAAAAAAGGAGCCGATAATGCAGGTGTTACACGTCTGTTCAGAAATTTTCCCGCTGCTAAAGACCGGCGGGCTTGCTGATGTTATTGGGGCATTACCGGCGGCACAAATTGCAGAAGGGATGGATACCCGGGTGTTATTACCGGCTTTTCCCGCTCTGACCAAAGCCATTACCAACACACAGGTGGTGGCGCGGCTGCAAACTTTTGCTGGGTATGTTGAGTTGCATTTCGGTCATTATGACGGTGTGGGTATTTATTTGATCGATGCTCCCGGTTTGTACAATCGGCCCGGAAGCCCGTATCACGATGAATCGCAGTATGCCTATGCCGATAACCATCTGCGCTTTGCGCTGCTGGGGTGGATGGGCTGTGAGCTGGCATGCGGGCTGGACGAATGGTGGCGGCCGGACGTGGTGCACGCGCACGACTGGCACGCCGGGCTGACCTGCGCCTATATTGCCGCGCGCGGGCGTCCTGCTAAGTCGGTATTTACCGTACATAACCTGGCGTACCAGGGGCTGTTTGAGGCGCGGCATCTTGATACGCTGCAAATTCCGGCGTCATTCTTCAATATGCACGGGCTGGAATTCTACGGTCAGATCTCATTTCTTAAGGCCGGGCTGTTTTATGCCGATCATATCACCGCAGTCAGCCCGACCTATGCGCGTGAAATCACCCATCCAGAATTTGGCTACGGCATGGAAGATCTGCTGAAACAGCGCCAGCTGGAAGGGCGTCTGACCGGCATTCTGAATGGTGTCGATCCGGCGATTTGGGATCCGGAGCAGGATTTGCTACTGAATGCCCGCTACAACCGTGATGTGCTGGACGCCAAGCTGGAGAACAAACGCCAGTTGCAGATCACCATGGGGTTGAAGATCGACGATAAAGCACCGGTGTTTGCCGTCGTCAGCCGCTTAACGAAACAGAAAGGGCTGGATCTGGTGCTGGAAGCGCTGCCGGGGCTGCTTGAGCAGGGCGGTCAGCTGGTGCTGCTGGGGGCGGGTGATGCCGAATTGCAGCAGGGATTCCTTGCCGCTGCGGCGGAATACCCGGGCCAGGTAGGGGTACAGATCGGTTATCACGAAGCGTTCTCACACCGCATTATCGGCGGCGCTGATGTGATTATGGTGCCGAGCCGCTTTGAGCCATGCGGCCTGACTCAGCTCTACGGATTGAAATACGGCACGCTGCCGTTAGTGCGGCGTACGGGTGGGCTGGCGGATACCGTTAATGACAGCTCGCTGGAAAATCTGGCAGACGGTATCGCCAGCGGTTTTACCTTTGAAGACAGTAATGCCTGGTCGTTATTGCGGGCTATTCGACGTGCTTTTGTTCTCTGGTCCCGTCCTTCGTTGTGGCGCTATGTTCAGCGCCAGGCCATGGGGATGGATTTTAGCTGGCAGGTGGCTGCTGTGGCCTACCGCGATCTCTATCAACGTTTGTTGTAACCAGAAAATGGGAAATTTGATATGAACGCACCTTTCTCCTATGCATCACCGACGCTCAGTGTAGATGCACTCAAGCATTCGATTGCCTATAAACTGATGTTTACTATTGGTAAAGATCCCTCTATTGCCAACAAGCATGAGTGGCTGAATGCCACCCTGCTGGCCGTGCGTGACCGTATGGTTGAACGCTGGCTGCGATCGAACCGTGCACAGCTGTCGCAGGATGTGCGTCAGGTGTATTACCTGTCGATGGAGTTTCTGGTGGGCCGCACGCTGTCAAATGCGCTGCTGGCGATGGGTATCTATGACGATGCGAAATCAGCGCTCGAAGAGATGGGCTTCGACCTTGAAGAGTTGATTGAGGAAGAGAGCGACCCGGGCCTCGGCAACGGTGGTCTTGGTCGTCTGGCCGCCTGCTTTCTCGACTCGCTCGCCACCCTCGGCCTGCCGGGGCGTGGCTATGGCATTCGCTATGAATATGGCATGTTTAAACAGAATATCGTTGATGGCCGCCAGGCAGAGTCGCCGGATTACTGGCTGGAATATGGTAACCCCTGGGAATTCCAGCGCTTTAACACCCGTTATAAAGTGCGTTTCGGCGGGCGTATTCAGCAGGAGGGCAGCCGCGCTCGCTGGGTAGAAACCGAAGAGGTGCTGGCCACCGCTTACGACCAGATTATCCCGGGCTATGATACGGATGCCACCAATACGCTGCGGCTGTGGGGAGCGCAGGCGAGTAATGAGATTAACCTTGGGAAATTTAACCAGGGTGATTACTTTGCGGCAGTGGAAGATAAAAACCACTCGGAAAACGTGTCGCGCGTGCTCTATCCCGACGACTCGACCTACTCCGGGCGCGAGCTGCGACTGCGTCAGGAGTATTTCCTCGTGTCGGCCACGGTGCAGGATATCCTTCACCGTCACTGGGCGATGCATCAGACCTTCGATAACCTGGCCGATAAAATCGCTCTGCATCTGAACGATACCCATCCGGTGCTGGCGATCCCTGAGCTGATGCGACTGTTGATCGATGAGAATAAATTTACCTGGGATGATGCGTTTGAAATCACCTGTCAGGTCTTCTCCTATACCAACCATACGCTGATGCAGGAAGCGCTGGAGAGTTGGTCGGTTGATATGATTGGTAAGATTTTGCCGCGCCATCTGCAAATTATCTTCGATATTAACGACTACTTCCTGAAAACGATTCAGGATTACTATCCGGATGACTGGGAGCTGCTGGCGCGTATCTCCATTATTGATGAGAACAACGGCCGGCGTATTCGTATGGCCTGGCTGGCGGTAGTGGTCAGCCACAAGGTGAATGGTGTTTCGGAACTGCACTCCAACCTGATGGTGCAGTCACTGTTTGCTGATTTTGCCAAACTGTTCCCGGGCCGTTTCTGCAATAAAACCAACGGAGTGACGCCGCGCCGCTGGCTGGCACTGGCAAACCCGCCGCTGTCCGATGTGCTGGACGATACCATTGGCCGCAACTGGCGTACCGAACTGAGCCAGCTCGACGAGCTGAAACAGCATATCGACTTCCCGAACTTTATTGAGCAGGTGGCGAACGCCAAACTGAAAAATAAAAAGCGTCTGGCAGCTTATATCAGTCAGAAGCTGGATGTGGTTATCGATCCGCGTGCGATGTTTGACGTCCAGATCAAGCGTATCCATGAATACAAACGTCAGCTGCTTAACGTGCTGCACGTGATCACCCGCTATAACCGGATTAAAGCCGATCCGAACGCTGACTGGGTGCCGCGCGTCAATATCTTCGCCGGGAAAGCCGCATCGGCCTACTACATGGCGAAGCATATTATTCATTTGATCAACGATGTGGCTAACGTGATCAATAACGATCCGCAGGTGAAAAATAAGCTGAAAGTGGTGTTTATCCCCAACTATGGGGTCAGCCTGGCGCAGATCATTATTCCGGCGGCGGATCTCTCTGAGCAGATCTCACTGGCGGGAACAGAAGCCTCCGGTACCAGTAATATGAAATTCGCGCTTAACGGTGCGCTGACCATTGGTACGCTGGATGGGGCAAACGTTGAGATGCAGGAGCATGTGGGTAAAGAGAATATCTTTATCTTCGGCAACACCACGCCGGAGGTCGAAGAGCTGCGCACTAACGGCTATAACTCACGTGAATATTACGAGAAGGATGAGGAGCTGCGTCAGGTGCTGACGCAGATTGCTACCGGCGTATTCAGTCCGCAGGAACCCGGGCGCTACCACAATATCTTTGATTCACTGGTGAGTCTTGGCGATCACTATCAGCTGCTGGCCGATTATCGTAGCTATGTGGATACGCAGGATAAGGTGGATAAGCTGTATCGTAATCAGCAAGAGTGGACACGCTGTGCGGTGAACAATATTGCCAATATGGGGTATTTCTCGTCGGATCGTACCATTCAGGAGTATGCGGATGAGATCTGGGGAATAAAACCGATAAGATTGTAATCAGAGTCAGACAGGGCGAGGCATGCCTCGCCCCACCATTACATAATGTAGGGGGTCAGGCACGCCCGACCCGTTGGTATTATGATGCCAGCGACAACGCCGCTGGTTTCTTGCCGTGGGCGGCCAGCCATGCGGCGATCCGCGCCTGCTGCTCATCGTTCAGCCACATTCCCTCTTTCGTGCGGCGCCAGATAGCATCGTCGGTCACGCGAACCCATTCATTTTCCACCAGGTAACGCAGCTCCGCCTCGTAGAAGTGGTGACCAAACAGCTCGCCCAAATCTTCCAGGCTGGTGGCATCTTTTAGCAGCAGCTCGGTATTACTGCCGTAGGTACGCGCATAGTGGCGCGCCATCGCTTCGGTAATAAACGGGAAACGACGACGCAGGGTCGCTGCATAATCTTCACGGGTTCCGGCAAAGTTACCGCCCGGCAGCACACAGCTTTTCGTCCAGGCCGCACCGATATTCGGATAGTATTTGCTCAGTTTCTCCATTGCGTGCTCGGCCAGCTTACGATAGGTGGTCAACTTACCGCCGAACACCGACAGCAGCGGCGCCTGTCCTGCATCATCATGCACATCCAGCGTGTAATCGCGGGTGATGGCCTGTGGAGAATCTGACTCATCGTCGCACAGCGGACGTACGCCGGAGTAAGTCCAGACGATATCGCTGCGACCCAGATCTTTCTTGAAGTGAGCGTTAAACACCTTCAGCAAATAATCGATTTCGTTGTCGTCGATCTTCACATTCTGCGGATCGCCCTGGTACTCAACGTCGGTGGTACCGATAATTGAGAACTCATCCATCCATGGAATGACGAAGACAATGCGGTGATCTTCGTTTTGCAGAATATAAGCCTGCTTCTGGGTATGGACGCGCGGCACCACAATATGGCTGCCTTTAATCAGGCGAATGCCGTACGGCGACTTCAGCTTCAGGCTATCGTCAAACAGCTGTTTGACCCACGGGCCAGCAGCGTTCACCAGGCCTTTGGCCTGCCAGGTGAAGGTTTTACCGCTATCAATATCTTCAGCCTCTACCGTCCACAGACCATTTTCACGCCAGGCGCGCGTCACACGGGTACGGGTACGTACTTCGCCGCCGCGCTTCTCAATTTCCTGCGCATTAAGCACCACCAGGCGGGCATCGTCCACCCAGCAGTCAGAATATTCGAAACCGCGCACGATTTCCGGCTTCAGCACCGAGTCTGAGCCAAAACGCAAACCTTTACTGCCCGGCAGGCTGGTACGTTTACCGAGGTGATCGTACATAAACAGCCCAACGCGAATCATCCAGGCCGGACGCAGGTGCGGGCGGTGTGGCAGGCGGAAACGCATCGGGAAGGCGATGTGGGGTGCCATTTTCAGCAGCACTTCACGCTCGGCAAGCGCTTCACTCACAAGGCGGAATTCATAGTGTTCCAGATAGCGCAAGCCACCGTGGATAAGTTTAGAGCTGGCAGAAGAGGTGGCGCAGGCGAGATCTTGCGCCTCCAGCATCAGCACTGACAGGCCGCGTCCTGCGGCATCAGCGGCAATGCCAGCACCGTTAATACCGCCGCCGATTACGATCAGGTCTTTGGTTTCCACGTCATCTCCTCCGATGTTCGGAATCTTTCAATAATGTTCGTTTTCGAGCATTATATTAATCGCAAACCAACATTGACGCCAGCGTTAACCAAATAAAAACAATTATGCGTGATGCAGGTAACAAATTTGCTGCAAGAAAAGTATATACCCTCTCTTATTACCGGGTTATTGTGCGCGCGCTTCAGGCTACAATGGGGGATATTTGGTCACTTTTTTATCTTTTGACGAGAACCCACCATGGAACAATTTGAGTGCATCAACGTGCAGCAGGCGCAGCAGAAACTCGCGGAAGATAACGCGCTGCTGGTTGATATTCGCGACCCCCAGAGTTTTGCTGCGGCTCATGCCAGCGGTGCCTTTCATCTGACCAACGATTCACTGCACGATTTTATCTCTCAGACTGCGTTGACCAGCCCGGTGCTGGTGATGTGCTACCACGGCAACAGTAGCAAAGGTGCCGCCCAGTACTTGCTCAATCAGGGTTTTAGCGCTGCCTATAGCATCGATGGTGGTTTTGAAGCGTGGCGTGCTGCTTTCCCGCAGCAGATAAGCTCGCTGTAACGCTTGCCTTGTGGCCGGGCAGCGCGCTTTCCTCTGCACGCTGTGAGGGGAAAACGTTATACTGCCGGTTTGTCCGCTTTGTCTGGTCTGACTGAAAGGAAGTCGCTTCTACTATGCGCATCACCCATTTTACCCACCTGCGCCCGGCGCAGGCGTTTGTTGACTACATGGCGACGCGCGGCGTGACGCTGCGTATTGAACATGACAATGGTTACACCCTGTGGCTGGATGACGAATCGCAGCTGACGGTGGTCGAAAACGAACTTAACCAGTTTATTCGTGACCCCAATCACGTGCGTTATCAGGCGGCAAGCTGGACATCAGGCACTACCGACAGCGGTATTCACTATCAGCATGTCTCGCTGATGGAAAACCTGCGCGAACGCGCCGGGGTATTAACGCTGACGGTTATGGCAGCCTGCGTGCTGGTATTTATTATGATGCAGGTGCTGGGCGATGGGGCGGTGATGCGTCTGCTCTCGTGGCCTGATGCCGACCAGCACTTCGAAGTGTGGCGCTGGTTCAGCCATGCTTTGCTCCACTTCTCGCTGTTACACATTCTGTTTAACCTGGTATGGTTTTGGTATCTTGGCGGCACGCTGGAGAAGCGACTTGGCAGCGGCAAGCTGTTTGTGATTATGCTGATCTCTGCGCTACTTAGCGGCTGGATGCAGGCTAAGTTTAGCGGCGTGCTGTTCGGTGGACTTTCCGGCGTGGTCTATGCCCTGATGGGCTATTCCTGGCTGAGTGGTGAGCGCGATCCTGAACGCGGGATCTTCCTGCCTCGGGGGTTGATGGCGTTCGCTGTCCTCTGGCTGCTGGTGGGATATTTTGGCTGGTTTGGTTTGTCGATCGCCAATGCAGCGCATGTTACGGGGCTGGTGGTTGGGCTGGCAATGGCGTTTGTCGATACGCGTCCGGGTAAACGTTAAAAGGGGAAGAGTGTGAAGCAGACACAACGACATGATGCCATCATCGATTTGGTGCGCCGTCAGGGATATGTCAGTACCGAAGAACTGGTGGAGCATTTTAACGTCAGCCCGCAAACTATTCGCCGTGACTTAAACGACCTGGCGGAGCATAACAAAATTCAGCGCCATCACGGCGGAGCAGCGCTGCCTTCCACGTCGGAAAATACCGCCTGGCAGGATCGTAAAATGATGTGGTCGGCTGAGAAGGCGCGTATTGCTCAACGTGTTGCCAGCCAGATCCCTGACGGGGCCTCGCTGTTTATTGATATCGGTACCACGCCGGAAGCGGTGGCCCATGCGCTGATGAATCACAGCAATCTGCGTATCGTTACCAATAACCTGAATGTGGCGGTGCTGCTGATGGCGAAGCCCGACTTCCGCCTGATCCTCGCCGGCGGCGAAGTGCGTACCCGTGACGGTGGAATTATGGGGGAAGCTACCCTCGACTATATCTCACAGTTCCGCCTTGATTACGGCATTCTCGGTATCAGCGGCATTGATATGGATGGTTCACTGCTCGACTTTGACTACCACGAAGTGCGCACTAAACGCGCCATAATCGAAAATTCGCGCTGTGTCATGCTGGTGGCCGACCACTCTAAATTTGGTCGTAACGCGATGGTTAACCTCGGCAATATGGGGCTGATTGACTATCTGTTTACCGACCAGGCACCACCGCCCAGCGTTATGAAAACTATCGAACAGCACGAAGTTCATCTGGAACTTTGCTAACCGCCTGAGGCGGCCGAAAAAAAGGCCGCCTGCCACTGGCGCGTTTAACGAATTCACTCATACTTAAACCAGAGTCTCTTTTTCCCTCTCCTTCCCCTTGCCGGGCGTGCAGCCTGTTCTGCACCCTATGACCGTGCGCTTTATCCGGGCTGCCTGGCCCGGTTAGTTGTATCCCTCTAGTTGTATTTTTTGCTTTTTTTTCGCTCATCGCATTCTGCGGTGAGCTTTTTTTCGTATTGGCGTCTTAACTGTAAGGTGCCCTTTGTCACATTTTCGCCTACCTATTAAGAGGGACTGTATGTCGCAACAGAAATTCAATAAGTCGCGCTTTAACGCAGCTCTGACACGACAGTGGCAGCATCTGGGCTACACCGACGCCGCAGAGATGACCGCCCACCAGTGGTGGCAGGCTATCAGTAGCGCGCTGGCGGAAATGCTGGCGGCGCAGCCTCCGGCTAAAGCTGCGAAAAATCAGCGCCACGTTAACTATATTTCCATGGAGTTTCTCATTGGCCGTTTGACCGGAAATAACCTGCTGAATCTGGGCTGGTATGACGAGGTTAAGGCTGCGCTGGCGGAACATCAGTGCAACCTCAGTGAGCTGCTGGAGGAGGAGGTCGATCCGGCTCTGGGCAATGGCGGGCTGGGCCGCCTGGCAGCCTGCTATCTGGATTCGATGGCCACGGTCGGTCAGTCAGCAACGGGTTACGGCCTGAATTATCAGTACGGTTTATTCCGTCAGTCGTTTGAGGATGGTCATCAGACTGAAGCGCCGGATGACTGGCAGCGCGAACGTTATCCGTGGTTTCGCCATAATGCCGCCCTGGATGTCAGCGTTGGTATCGGCGGGACGATAATAAAAAACGCCGACGGGCATATCTCATGGCATCCGGCGTTTACCCTGCGCGGCGAAGCCTGGGATCTGCCGGTTACCGGCTATCATAACGGCGTGGTACAGCCGCTGCGCCTGTGGCAGGCGACGCACGCCCATCCGTTTAACCTCACGCTGTTTAACGATGGCAAATTCCTTGCCGCCGAGCAGCAGGGCATTGACGCGGCGAAGCTGACCAAGGTGCTTTATCCCAATGATAATCATCAGGAAGGTAAGCGTCTGCGCCTGATGCAGCAATATTTCCAGTGCGCCTGTTCGGTGGCCGATATCCTGCGCCGCCATCACCTTGCCGGGCGCAGTGTGCATACGCTGCCGGACTATGAAGTGATTCAGCTTAATGATACCCATCCCACCATCGCCATTCCGGAGATGCTGCGCGTGCTGCTGGATGAACACCAGTTAAGCTGGGATGAGGCCTGGGAAATCACCAGCAATACCTTTGCTTACACCAACCACACGCTGATGCCGGAGGCGCTGGAGCGCTGGGATGAACGGCTGGTTCGCACCCTGCTGCCGCGCCATTTTATTCTGATTAAAGAGATCAACCGGCGCTTTAAGAAAGTGGTGGAGAAGCAGTGGCCGGGCGATGAGGCGGTCTGGGCAAAGCTGGCGGTGGTGCATGATAAACAGGTGCGAATGGCCAATCTCTGCGTGGTGAGTGGTTTTGCCGTAAATGGTGTCGCCGCGCTGCACTCTGAGCTGGTGGTAAAAGATCTGTTTCCGGAATATCACCTGCTGTGGCCGGAGAAATTCCATAATGTGACCAATGGCATTACGCCGCGTCGCTGGCTGAAGCAGTGCAATCCGGCGCTGGCCGATCTGATTGATAAGACGCTGAACGTCGAGTGGGCAAATAATCTCGACGCGCTAAAAGGCCTCGAGGCGTTTGCCGACAATAAAGCGTTCCGCGAGCAGTACCGGAAAATTAAGCACGCCAACAAGCTGCGGCTGGCGGAGTATATCGTGCAGCGTACCGGTATTGTGGTCAATCCGCATGCGCTGTTCGATGTGCAGATCAAACGCCTGCATGAGTATAAGCGCCAGCATCTTGGCCTGATGCATATCCTCTCGCTGTATAAACGGCTGCGCGAGGATCCTGCGCTCGATGTGGTACCACGCGTATTTCTGTTCGGAGCTAAAGCTGCACCGGGTTACTACCTGGCGAAGAATATTATCTATGCCATTAACAAGGTGGCAGAGAGGATCAATAACGATCCGCTGATAGGCGACAAACTCAAGGTGGTGTTTATTCCTGACTACCGCATCACTGCCGCTGAACTGATGATCCCGGCAGCCGACCTCTCCGAGCAGATCTCGACCGCCGGGTATGAAGCTTCCGGCACCGGCAATATGAAGCTGGCGCTCAACGGCGCGCTGACCGTGGGCACCCTTGACGGAGCCAATGTGGAAATCGCCGAACAGGTCGGTGAAGAGAATATCTTTATCTTTGGCAATACGGTGGACGAGGTAAAAGCGCTGAAAGCCGGAGGCTACAATCCGCTGAAGCTGCGCAAAAAAGATAAACATCTTGATGGTCTGCTGAAAGAGCTGGAGAAGGGCTTCTTCAGCGACGGTGATAAGCACGCTTTCGATTTGATGCTGCACAGTCTGGGTAAAGGCGGCGATCCGTGGCTGGTTCTGGCTGACTTCGCCAGCTACTGCGAAGCACAGCTGAGGGTGGAGGCACTGTATCGCGACAGTGAAGCCTGGACTAAAGCGGCGATTCTGAACACTGCCCGCACAGGGATGTTCAGTTCCGATCGCTCCATTCGAGATTATCAGCAGCGTATCTGGCAGGTAAAACGGCCCGGGAGAGGCGATGGACTTAAAAAAGCTTGAGCAGGCCGCTGCGGCGGCTGGTATTGCAGCGAAATATATTAATGCACGTGGAGAGCCTGAAGAGGTTAGCCCTGACACGCGTGAGAAGCTGCTGGCGGCGATGGCCGCACGGCCAAAGGCGCGCAGCGCTCCGCTGCCACCCTGTCAGGTGCTGCTGAAAAAGCGCACTCAACAGCTGCAAATAGGCGGTAAGGGGGAGTATCAGTGGCAGTTTAACAGTGAACAGGGCAAAGCTTATTACGGCGAAATCTCTGCGGGAGAGATGCTGAAGCTGCCGTCGAATCTGCCGGAAGGCTATCATCAGCTGCTGCTGACGCAGAGGAAAAAGCAGTGGGCGTGCCGGATTATCGTCGCGCCAAAACGCTGCTATGAACCCGCAGAGTTGCTACGTGGCGATAAGCTATGGGGTGCCTGTGTGCAGCTCTACACGCTGCGCTCCGCACATAACTGGGGAATCGGTGATTTTGGCGATCTGAAGCGTATGGTCGGTGAGATCGCGACGCGCGGTGGGGCCTTTATCGGCCTTAATCCAATCCACGCGCTTTATCCTTCGCTGCCTGAAAATGCCAGCCCGTACAGCCCATCGTCACGCCGCTGGCTGAATGTCATCTATATCGATGTGGCTGCGGTAGCAGACTTCCAGCAGAGCGCGGCGGCCCAGCGCTGGTGGCAAAAAAAGAGCACTCAGCGGTTGCTTAAAAGCGCACGGGATACGGACTGGGTCGACTATGCCGCGGTAGGGGAGCTGAAAATCCACGGTCTGCGGCTTGCCTGGCAGCAGTTTTCCACGCGCGATGCCCAGGACGCCAGCGTGCTGAACTTTGCTACCTTTATTAAAGCTGGCGGTGACAGCCTGTTGAACCAGGCCGCTTATGATGCGCTGCACTGCACCCTGCTGAAGGAGGATCCGGCGCTTTGGGGCTGGCCGGTGTGGCCGGAAGCGTTACAGCACGGTGACCAGGACGCGGTACGGCAGTTTTGCCAGGATCACCAGGACGAAGTGCGTTTCTGGCTGTGGCTGCAATGGCTGGCGAGCTGTCAGTTTGACGAGTGCTGGCAGTGCTGCCAGCAGCATCGGATGCCGGTGGGGCTTTACCGTGATTTAGCCGTCGGCGTGGCTGAGGGAGGAGCGGAAACCTGGTGTGACCGCGAGCTGTACCGCCTGAAAGCCTCGGTGGGCGCACCTCCGGATATTCTCGGCCCGCTGGGGCAGAACTGGGGGCTGCCGCCGATGGATCCGCACGTGATGACGGCACGCGGCTATCAGCCGTTTATCGATCTGCTGCGGGCCAATATGGCAAGCTGCGGTGCGCTGCGTATCGACCACGTGATGTCGCTGCTGCGGCTGTGGTGGATCCCTTACGGTGAAACGGCCAACTTCGGTGCCTATGTTTACTATCCGGTGGACGATTTAATGGCGATCCTTGCGCTGGAGAGTCAGCGCCATCAGTGCATGGTGATTGGTGAGGATCTCGGTACCGTGCCGGTGGAGATCGTCAGCAAGCTGCGTGATAGCGGCGTCTATTCGTGGAAGGTGCTCTATTTCGAACAGGAGAGCGACGGTCGTTACCGTGCGCCGTCGGACTGGCCGCGTCAGTCCATGGCCAGCGCCACCACTCACGATCTGCCAACGCTGCGCGGTTTCTGGAGTGCCGGGGATTTAACGCTCGGGGCAACTCTTGGCGTCTATCCGGATAAGTTGATTCTGAAAGGGCTGTTTGAGCAGCGCACCCGGCAGAAACAGGCATTGCTGGAGGCATTACATCACTATGGCTGCGTGCCCAAAAGCTGCGCTAAACGTGCCGATAATATGATAATGACGGCGGTACTGAACCGTGGATTACACCGCTTTATTGCCGACAGCAACTGTGCACTGACCGGGCTGCAACCGGAGGACTGGCTGGATATGGCAGCGCCGGTAAACGTGCCGGGTACCACCGATCAGTATCCCAACTGGCGGCGTAAACTGAGCACTACCCTGGAGGCGATGTTTGCCGATGATCGCGTTAATCGTTTGATTAAGGATGTTGATAAACGACGCAGGAGATGAGCGCGGCGCAGCGCGGATGTGATGTCGTGGCGCTTTTAAAACCCACCGCGTGTACTGTCTGGCCTCAGATCTGAAGCCAGACAGTCGCCACAAAACTCTTTGCTACATTGATGGCGTATTATGGCGTAAAGGCTTTAAAAATCACCGAACCATTAACACCGCCAAACCCAAAACCATTCACCAGCACGTTACGGATGGTGGTCTGCTGCGCGTTATTTCGCACAATATTCAGCCCTGCTGCGGCACTGTCCAGATCTGTGACGTTAAGTGAAGGGGGAGCAATCTGCTGACGCATCGCCATCAGCGAGAAGATCGCGCCCACCGCTCCGGCGGCACCCAGCAGATGTCCGGTAGCAGATTTGGTGGAAGAGATCGCCGCATGTGCGCCGTCGCCCAATACGCGCAGCAGTGCGTTGATCTCGGCCAGATCGCCCACCGGAGTAGAGGTGGAGTGCGCGTTGATATAATCCACATCGCTGCCCGTCATTCCTGCCTGCTGAAGCGCAATGTTCATGGCACGGGCGGCACCGTCACCATCTTCCGGTCCGGAAGTAATATGGTAGGCATCTGAGGTAGTGCCGTAACCCACGACTTCACCCAGGATGGTTGCGCCGCGGGCCTGAGCACGGGTCAGCTCCTCCAGTACCAGCATCCCGGCACCTTCTCCCATGACAAAACCATCACGGCCCTGGTCGAACGGACGTGAGGCCTGTTCCGGGTGCTCATTGAAAGCGGTTGAGAGTGCACGCGCCGCCTGGAAACCGCCAAGCGATACCGGGTTAATGCAGGATTCACAGCCGCCAACCACGGCGATATCTGCATCGTCATAGCGAATAGCACGGAAACCGTCGCCGATACTTTGAATGCTGGCGGCACAGGCGGAAACCGGCGTCCCCAGCATCCCTTTGAATCCATATTTGATTGCCACGTGTGAGGCGGCAAGATTGGCAATAAACGAAGGAATAGTGAAGGGTGACAGCTTGCGGCTGCCTTTTTCAGCCACGGTTTTCACCGCATTGCTGATGGCGTGAAAACCGCCGATACCGGTGGCAATAATGGTGGCGGTGCGCAGACGCGCGGCTTCCGTCAGATTATGCAAACCTGCCTGGGTAATAGCTTCTTCAGCTGCCGCCAGCGCCAGATGAATAAAACGGTCTGCTTTACGCTGCTCTTTCACCGGGATAAGCGCGGCGATATCGAAGCCGTACTGCGGATCTTCTTCAATGGAAGGAACCTGCCCGCCGATGCGGATTGGTGTATCACCGTGTGCCTCTGCCGGGAGGTGGCGAATACCGGACTGCCCGGCGATCAGCCGCTGCCAGCTACCTTCCACGCCATTGCCCAGTGGGCTGATTAAGCCCATACCAGTGATCACGACTCTTCTGCCAGTATTGTTCAACATGATGACCTGTGGGTTACGAAAACAGATTTCAGTGTACACGTGTAAGCTGAAAGATCCAGTGACAATCATGCCGTAAATAATCAATAGCAAAAAAAAGCGGAGGTTATCAGGGGGGAGTTAAACGCAGGGAGCTGCAAAAAAAAGGCCGGATAACCGGCCCTCGGGGGAATCAGTAGAACGAGTGATCGCCGCGCTCGTGTTCTGTCAGGTCGCGTACGCCTTTCAGCTCAGGGAACGCAGCCAGCATCTCTTTCTCGATGCCTTCTTTCAGGGTCACATCCACCATGGAACAGCCGTTACAGCCGCCGCCAAATTGCAGGATGGCATAACCTTCATCAGTGATTTCCATCAGGGAAACTTTACCGCCGTGGCTGGCCAGCTGCGGGTTGATCTGCGCCTGCAACAGGTACTCAACGCGTTCAATTAACGGGGCATCGTCGTTCACTTTACGCATTTTTGCGTTCGGCGCTTTCAGCGTCAGCTGTGAACCCAGGTTATCCGTCACAAAGTCGATTTCAGCTTCTTCCAGATACGGGGCGCTCAGTGCATCCACGTAGGCTGACAGCAGCGGGAATTTCAGTTCAGTATCGGTTGCTTCTACTGCATCGGGCGGGCAGTAAGAAACACCGCACTCGGCAGTTGGCGTACCCGGATTAATCACGAATACACGAATTTGGGTGCCATCTTCCTGCTTTGACAGCAGTTTAGCGAAGTGCTCTTGGGCAGAGTCGGTAATTAGGATCATGGCGATTGCTCAATAGTTGACTAATTTCATTGGTTATAATACGCCCATCACCGACGCTCTACAAGGTTCGGCACAGGCACCAGATCTGTACGCTGGCAGCGCCGTGGGCCAGCAAAAGGCGGCTGATCTCGGCAACGGTACTGCCGGTGGTCACCACATCATCCAGCAGTGTGATATGCAGTCCGCGCACCTCAATTTCAAGTCGAAACGCGCCGCGTAAGTTTTTACGCCGCGCCAGTGCACCCAGATGATGCTGAATATGCGCGGCGCGTATGCGTGTAATGGCACGGGGTAAATAGCGACACTGCGTCCAGCGTGCCAGCTGGCTGGCGATCTCTTCTAACTGATTATAGCCGCGCTGCCATGCCCGGCGATGATGCAGTGGAACTGTCAGCAGCAGGTCGGGGCGTTGCAGCACATATTTACGCCGCTGCTTCAACCAGCATAGCAGTAACAGGCGGGCCAGCATTACCGCAAGTGCGGTGGCACGATAAAACTTCAACCGGTTCACCAGCCGGTTCAGCGGCGGCTGCCAGGGGGTGACTGCGATCATCCGCTGCCACGGCGGCGGGCGGCGCAGGCAGCGACCACACTCGATATTGGTCTGACTGCTGGATAGCCCGCAGCGCGGACAGCCGCAGGGCAGCGCCAGAAGCTGACGCAAACAGACCGTACACAGCCCGTGCTGTGCGAGTGTGAGCGGCATCAGACATAGCCAACAACCCGCTGGCATTGGTAGCATGGCGACCTCTTAATTCAAAAAACAGGACAATAACCCATGAAGGCGCTTCACCGGGAGACTATTGGCCACGGCGATCGCCATCTTGTGCTGCTGCACGGATGGGGGCTGAACGCCGGGGTCTGGCATTGCATCAGCGATCGACTCAGCGCACATTTTTGTCTGCACCTGGTGGATCTGCCTGGCTATGGTCGTAGCCAGGGTTACCCGGCGATGACGCTGGATGAGATGGCGGCGACGGTGGTAGCGCAGGCGCCGGAGCAGGCGATCTGGCTCGGATGGTCCCTCGGCGGCCTGGTCGCCAGCCAGATCGCGCTGGACTTCCCGCAGCGCGTAAGCGGCCTGATAAGCGTTGCCTCCTCGCCGCGTTTTAGCGCGGAGGATAGCTGGCCCGGTATTAAGTCAGAGACACTGAGTGCTTTTCAGCAGCAGTTAAGTGAGGATTTCCAGCGTACCGTCGAGCGTTTTCTGGCGTTGCAGACGCTGGGAACCGAGAGTGCGCGGCAGGATGCCCGTGCGCTGAAAAGCGTGGTCTTTGAACGCCCGATGCCAGCGGTTGAGGTGCTGAATGGTGGGCTTGAGATTCTGAAGACGGCAGATCTGCGACAGGCGCTTGTCGGTCTGCCACTGCCATTCTTACGACTTTACGGTGCGCTGGATGGATTAGTACCGCGAAAAATTGTCCCGCTGCTCGACGGGCGCTGGCCTGACAGCCGCAGCCATATTATTGCCAGGGCTGCGCACGCGCCGTTTATCTCTCATCCGGCAGAATTTTGTCAGCAGATTATCGATTTCAGTGATGCAGTGTGGCCCTGAGTGCCATTCTGTTTACGGGGTATTAATGGGGATCAAAACATTACCTTCTGCAACAATTCACTGATTTACCGCTTTTCATCCAGGGGATGATAATCATCAGGGTAGCGTTTTTTTGCTACCAAAGTTAGCTGGAGTATTGGCCTAAGGAGAGGACAAATATGAAACAGATTATCGTCACTGCCGTTCTGTCACTCGCTGGCCTGCTGGCATTTAATGCCAGTGCGGCACAGGAAATTACCCGCCAGCAGGCGCTGGATATGAAACTGGAGAAGATCGGTACCGTAACCACCAACTCCACCCTTGATCCGATGGATGCAAACGCGCGCCTGTCTGAGAAAGCGGATGCGAAGGGGGGGAAATACTACGTGATCATTGCCGCCCAGCAAGGGAATCACGATCACGCGCTGGCCGACGTATATAAATAAACGCCTTATCTGCCTGCCGCTGGTGGGCAGTTTCAGACCTTCAGCCAGCGAAATTCCCATGCTTTCAGCAGCAGCGCCTGCGTACCGTCAAGTCGATCGCCACTGGCGATATCACGATACCAGCGCCCCTCCGGCAGCATCATATTCACCTCTTTACTGCTCAGGTTAAACAGGCACCAAAGGGATTCCTGCTCTTCTCGCGCCTGACGTTTCATCACCAGCAGTGAGTTGTCGCTATCGATAATCATCATCGGGTTATCCGGATGAAAGGCAGATTGCTGAGTGCGTATCTGAATCAGCTGGCTCAGGGCGTAGTAGACCCGCTGGCGCAGAGAATCTTTCTCCATTAACGCCGGTTCGATATCGCTGATGGCGTATTTCTGACGGTTAATCGCCCGGTTGTATCCGGCGGCTTTCACCCCGTCCACATCGTTACGCGAGCCTAAAATACTCTGGATATAGATGGCCGGGACGCCGGGAAAGGCCAGCAGCAGCGCATGAGCCAGCAGGAAACGGCGCAGGCGTGTATCGTCATCATCCCCTTTTTGATTCAGCGCATCCATATAGGTGACGTTGATCTCATAAGGGCTGGTGGTGCCGTCAGGATTATTTTTATAAGAGATCAGCGCCCCTTCCATTGCCAGGTCGCGCACCAGGGAGACAATCTCAGTTTCCGGCAGGATGCCGCGCAGCGGATTAAGGCCGATGCCATCATGGGAGGCGAGGAAATTAAAGAAGGTGGTACTGCCGTTGCTGCCGTCCAGAGTGGAGGCCCACTGGCGCAGAGCACGTGACGATCCGTAATGGATGGCGTGGAGTACCAGCGGTGGCAGTGAAAACTGGTAGACCATTTGCGCTTCGTCACGGCCATTGCCGAAATAACTGATGTTATCTTTGTGCGGCACGTTAGTTTCGGTCAGCACCACCGTACCGGGGGCGACTTCATTGGCAATGGCGCGAAATAATTTGACCAGCTGGTGGGTTTTTTCCAGATGAATGCACGAAGTTCCAGGGGTTTTCCACATATATCCCACCGCATCCAGCCGCAGGTAGTCAGCCCCTTTTTGCAGATAATCGAGCAGCACGTTCACCATGGCGAGCAGCACTTGCGGATTGGCAAAGTTCAGGTCGATCTGATCGGCGCTGAAGGTGGTCCAGACAAAGCGTGTTTCACCGTCAGCCATCTCGAAAGGCGTCAGCAGCGGTGAAGTGCGCGGGCGGGTGACGGCGCTTAAGTCGGTGGTGGGCGGCATACTGATAAAGAAATCATCCCAGCCGGGATCCTGTGCCAGGTAGTGCTGAAACCAGGCGCTGCGCGATGACATATGGTTGCAGACAAAATCAAACATCAGCCTGGTGTGCTGGCGCAGGTCAGCAACGTCCTGCCAGTCACCGCAGCGGGGATCCACCTGATGATAGTCAATAACGGAAAAACCGTCGTCGGAAGACCAGGGGAAAAATGGCAGCAGATGAACCAGGTTAAAGCTGGCCTGCAGATGCTGCTGCCAGAAGCGGGAGAAAGTGTTCAGGGTGGGAGTATTTTCTTCATAAAACTGATCGGCGTAGGTGATCAGCACCACGTCTTTTTCGTCCCAGTGCGCCTTACGCGGCTGGCAAATACTCTCCCGCGCATCGGCAATTAGCGCATGCAGCCGCTGTAAGCATGATGGCGGGAAAGTGTAGTCGTAGATCTTATCTATTAAGTTATTGATAATATCCATTATTATTCGGATGCCACCACGAGTGAAAAATTCAGACGTTATTTTTCACTGTAGACGCTGGTCACAAAATCGCAACCTGCATCAGTGGCAGCTACCGTTTTTAGCGCAGTTCTGGCAGCCTCCGCCGCTGCTGATTGTCGTTACCGGAATCAGCGCAGGAGAAATGCGGATGTGGCGCAGACCGGCCAGAATCACGGCGTTGAACAGCAAAACGATGGCGATGATCAGGCTGCTGCTGCCCGGATGCTGATGGAAAGTGGCGATCTGATAAAACAGTGCTGAAAGCGAATACGCCAGATTCAGACCCCACATAATCGAAAACATCATCCAGCGGTTGCTGCTCTCACGGGCGAGGGCACCCATGACTGATACGCAGGGTACATACAGCAGCACAAAGATCAGGTAGCTGTAGGCGGCGATATCGCTGCCAAATTTAGTGTGCATGGTGCCCATCGGGCCGCTGGCCATCTCCGCATCCCCTTTACTGGCTTCAATGGGGTTGGCGAGGACGCTAAGGCTGAAGGTAGCTTTGACACCCTGCCAGGTCTCGTTTACAGCATCACGCAGTTGGGCGATCAGGCTGAACTGGTCGGGATCAAACGGCTGCTGATGCAGTGCTTCGGCGGTGTAGAGGGTATTCAGCGTACCAACGACCACTTCTTTCGCCATTGCCCCGGTTATCAGGCCGACGGTGGCCTGCCAGTTATCACTATGAACGCCAATAGGAGCCAGCAGCGGTGTGATCGCCTGGCTGACGCTGGCCAGAGCGGAGTCGTTCAGGCTGCTGACGGCCTTGCCGCTAAACGAAAAACTATTCAGTGCACCAATAAACATACTGACCAGCACAATCACTTTCCCTGCACGCAGCACAAACCCGCGCAGACGCTGCCAGGTCTGCAACAGCAGGCTCTGTGCATGAGGGACGTGCCAGAGAGGAAGCTCCATCACAAAGGGGCTGGCGGTACCGCGCATCAGCGTATGTTTCAGCAGCAGGCCGGTGGCGATGGCCGCGCAAATCCCTAAAAGATAGAGGCTGAATACCACCACCGCCCCCCGCTGGCCGAAAAAGGCCGCTGCAAACACGGCGAAAATAGCCAGGCGTGCACCGCAGGAGATAAACGGAGCCATCAGCATGGTGATCAGCCGTTCCCGTGGCGCATCCAGCGTACGCGCCGCCATTACTGAAGGCACATTACAGCCAAAACCGACAATCAGCGGGACAAAGGATTTACCTGGCAGGCCAAGCGCCTGCATCAGCCGATCGATCACAAATGCTGCCCGCGCCATATAGCCCGAATCTTCCAGCAGGGAGAGGAACAGATACATCATGCCGATTTGCGGCACCAGCGGCATCACGGTATTAATCCCACCGCCGATGCCCTGTGCCAGAAACAGCGTCAGCCATGATGGCATATGCAGCGTGGCACCGAGCCACTGCGTGCCCTGAATAAAGATAGCCGCAGAACCGATATCAAACAGCGGCTGGAGTGCGCCCCCAAGATTGATGGCAAGGAAGAACATCATATACATCACCAGCAGAAACACGGGCAGGCCCAGCCAGCGATTCATGGTCAGCCGATCGAGATACTGGCTGAAACGAGAGCGGCTTCCCGCTTCACGAATCACTTTTTTACACAGCACCTCAAGGCTCTGATAGCGGCTGCTGGCAATGGACTGGGCCACGTCATCCCCCAGGCGATCAAGGATGGCGGGCAGCAGCTGTGCCGCCTCAGGCATCTGCTGCTGGCTCCAGATGTCACCTTCCAGCATATGCAGCGCCAGCCAGCGTTTTTGCTGCGCAGGCGTGGATGAGGGCATTGCAGCCATCAGCTCGCGTACCGCCTGTTGCAGCGGCTGTGGGTAGGGGGCGTCCAGCGTAGTGGGCTGACGTGAATAGCGGTCGATGACCTTTTTCAGACCATCAATACCGCGCCCGCGAGTGGAAACCAGCGGTACCACCGGGCAGCCCAGCGCATCCTCCAGCGCCTGAAGATCCAGCTCTGTCTTCTGGTTTTCAATAATATCCAGCATATTCAGCGCCACGATACAGGGCTGACCCATCTCCAGCAGTTGCAAAGTCAGATAGAGATTACGTTCGAGATTGCTGGCATCCACCACATTGATGACCAGGTCAGCTTCACCGCCCAGCAGATACTGGCAGGCAATCTGTTCATCCAGTGATGCCTGAGCCGAAAGCGTGGTGAGTGAGTAACACCCCGGCAGATCAACTAACCGTACCTGATATTCTGCCGTCGTAAACTGCCCCTCTTTACGCTCAACGGTCACCCCGGCCCAGTTCCCGACGCGCTGGTGCGATCCGGTAAGCTGGTTAAACAGTGTGGTTTTGCCGACGTTCGGATTGCCGGTCAGAGCGATAGTCGTGGTTTTCATGCGATATCTCCGGCGGCGTGTATCGCTTCAAGCTGGAGCAGGTTGAGATCTTTTTTACGCAGCATCAGGCTAACGTGGCGAGTTTCAATATGCAGCGGATCGCCCAGCGGCGCGACGCGAACCAGCTGAAAAGTAGAGCCAGGCAACAGGCCCAGCGCCATCAGCTTCTGGCGGAATGCTGGGTTGATGGATGCTGAAAAACCGGCGATTCGATAGGAGTGCTGTGGGGTAAATTTCATTGTCTGTACCTGCTATGGAGCGTGGTAAATAAACACTGAGAATTTTAATGAGAGTGATTCTTGGTCACATTGATATGGAGCAACATATATCGCGGGGAGGGGGAGATATTGGGAAAAAGAGCGGGCCGTGAGGCCCGCGAGTAGAATCAGCTTTTCTTGCCAAACGCGGCAGCCAGCGCATCGCCCATTGCGCTGTTGCCCGCTGGCTGGGCAGCAGGGCGTTTGTTGTTGGTTTTTGCCGGACGCGCGTTATCGCGATCGGGGGCTTTGTTACCGCCGCCGCGTCGTGAGCTGGTTTCGCCTGGCTGCTCGTCAAGGCGCATAGTCAGAGCGATACGTTTACGCTGTAAATCCACTTCCATCACTTTCACTTTGACCACATCACCGGCTTTCACCACTTTGTGCGGATCATCAACAAACTTATCGGAAAGCGAGGAGATATGTACCAGACCATCCTGGTGAACGCCGATATCAACAAAGGCACCGAAGTTGGTGACGTTGGTGACGGAGCCTTCGAGCACCATGCCTGGCAGCAGATCGTTCATGGTGTCGATGCCGTCAGCAAACTGTGCGGTTTTAAACTCAGGGCGCGGGTCACGGCCTGGTTTTTCCAGCTCTTTAATAATGTCGCTAACGGTTGGAACACCGAAGCGTTCATCGGTGAAATCGACGGCCCGCAGATTACGCAGCTCAGTCGGGTTACCCATCAGATCGTTCAGCGCCTGCTCAGTGGCGGCGAGAATGCGCTGGACTACCGGGTAGGCTTCTGGGTGAACCGTGGAGGCATCCAGTGGGTTATCACCCTGGGTGATACGCAGGAATCCGGCGCACTGTTCAAAGGCTTTTGGCCCAAGACGGCCCACTTTCAACAGCTGCTGGCGGTTCTGGAAGCGGCCATTTTCGTCACGCCAGGCGACAATATTCTGCGCGATCATTTTACTTAGCCCCGCCACGCGGGTCAGCAGCGGCACTGATGCAGTATTGAGGTCGACGCCCACGCCGTTAACGCAGTCTTCTACCACCGCATCCAGTTTTTTCGCCAGCTGACTCTGACTGACGTCATGCTGATACTGGCCGACACCAATGGATTTCGGGTCGATTTTTACCAGCTCTGACAGTGGATCCTGTAAGCGGCGGGCAATGGACACTGCTCCGCGTAGCGAGACATCAAGGCCCGGGAACTCCAGCGCAGCCAGTTCGGAGGCGGAGTAAACCGAAGCTCCGGCTTCACTGACGATCACTTTCTGGCCCTGTACCTGCGGGAACTGTTTCTGTACGTCCAGATAGAAGCGCTCAGTTTCGCGCGAGGCTGTACCGTTGCCGATGGCGACCAGCTCAACCTGATGTTTAGTACACAGCGCTGCAACGGCAGCCGCAGCTTTAGCCGTCTGGCCGGTGTGAGGATAGATGGTGTCGGTGGCGACCAGTTTACCGGTGGCATCCACCACGGCGACTTTAACCCCGGTGCGCAGGCCCGGATCAAGGCCCATAGTCGCGCGCATACCCGCCGGAGCGGCCATCAGCAGGTCGTGCAGGTTACGGGCGAAAACGTTGATTGCTTCGTCTTCCGCACGTTCACGTACGGTGCCCATCAGCTCGGTTTCGAGGTGCAGCAGCACTTTGATGCGCCATGTCCAGCTGACCACGGCTTTACGCCAGGCGTCCGCCGGGGCGTTATTCAGACGCAGATTGAGATGGTCGGTGATGATCTGCTCACCATGGCTTTCACGCGGCGGCTCGTCGAACTGCGGATCGGCATTCAGCGCCAGCTGTAAGATGCCTTCGTTGCGGCCACGGAACATCGCCAGTGCACGGTGTGAAGGCACGGTAGATAACGCTTCGTGATGGTCGAAATAGTCGCGGAATTTTGCGCCTTCTTCCTCTTTACCTTCGATTACACGTGCGACCAGGTGAGCATTTTTCCACAGGTAGTCACGTACTTTCGCCAGCAGACCGGCATCTTCTGCGAAGCGTTCCATCAGAATATAGCGTGCCCCATCCAGCGCGGCTTTAGTATCAGCCACGCCTTTATCGGCATCGATATATGTGGCGGCCAGCTGCTCAGGATCGTGAGACGGCTCCTGCCACAGGGTCTCCGCCAGCGGTTGCAGGCCCGCTTCAATGGCGATCTGCCCGCGTGTGCGGCGCTTCTGTTTGTAGGGCAGGTAGAGGTCTTCGAGTTCGGTTTTACTCAGGGTGGCGTTGATGGCGGCTGCCAGTTCGTCGGTCAGCTTTCCCTGGTCGGCAATGGATTTCAGAATGGACTGGCGGCGGTCGGCGAGTTCGCGCAGGTAACCCAGGCGGGTTTCCAACTGGCGCAGCTGGGTATCATCCAGTCCACCGGTCACTTCCTTACGATAACGTGCGATAAACGGCACGGTATTCCCTTCGTCCAGCAGGCGAACAGCAGCTTCAACCTGTTCTGCTCTGGCCTGCAGCTCACTTGCAATCAGGCGGCTCAGTGAATCATTCATCATTATTGGGTTACTTTTTAGCTAAAGAAATTGGCAACAGTTATACGGATTGCAGAAGCATAATGCCAGCCATCAGGCGGAGAGAGAGGCCAGAATGGTGAGATTAGGACTCTTTTACGTAGTCGATCGCATTGACGTACCACAGTGCTTCGCCTGCCGGGGTGAAGACGATGGCGCTGTCGCCGATCTCTTTTTTCAGCAGGGCGCGCGCCATGGGTGAATCGATGGAGATGTAGTCATTGCGGCCAAAGATTTCGTCATAGCCGACAATGCGAAAACGCTTAATATCGCCGTCATCATTTTCCACTTCGACCCAGGCACCGAAAAACACTTTGCCATCCTGCTGCGGGGAGTAGTCAACAATACGCAGCTGTTCGAGGCATTTAGTCAGATATCGTACCCGGCGATCGATTTCACGTAGGCGTTTTTTGTTGTACTGATAGTCTGCGTTTTCGCTACGATCGCCAAGGCTGGCAGCCCAGGTGACTTTTTTGGTGACCTCAGGGCGCTCTTCTCGCCAGAGAAAGTCCAGCTCCTGCTTCAGCAGGTTATAGCCTTCGCGGGTAATTAGTTTGGTTTTCATCATCAGCCATCGTCATCGTGATATGGAGACTATTTTGGTGTGCCGGATTTTCAGATGCAAATCTATTGTTCTGAATGGTGCCGTGACGTTACTGCTTGTTTGCCATCA
This sequence comes from Erwinia sorbitola, assembly GCF_009738185.1. Taxonomy (NCBI): domain Bacteria; kingdom Pseudomonadati; phylum Pseudomonadota; class Gammaproteobacteria; order Enterobacterales; family Erwiniaceae; genus Erwinia; species Erwinia sorbitola. The sequence continues at coordinate 352,563 of NZ_CP046509.1, forward strand.
TAATACTCTGGCAAAACGCAGCACAATAACTGACGATTCTTATCGAAAATTAAAGATAAGCTGCTGTTTAATATGCTTTGTAACAATTTCGGCTACAATATAAACCATTATTGACTGTTACATTCAGGCATCTTTTTTGAAAATAGAGTCTCAGGCAATAGCGCCTTTGGGAGTAACGAAATGCAAGAGAATTACAAAATTCTGGTAGTAGATGACGACATGCGTTTGCGTGCGCTGCTGGAACGTTATCTTACAGAGCAGGGCTTCCAGGTACGCAGCGTGGCAAATGCCGAGCAGATGGATCGTCTGCTGACGCGTGAATCTTTCCATCTTATGGTGCTTGACCTGATGTTACCCGGCGAAGACGGCCTTTCTATCTGTCGCCGTCTGCGCAGTCAAAGCAATCCGATGCCGATTATTATGGTCACCGCCAAAGGCGAAGAAGTTGACCGTATCGTAGGGCTGGAAATCGGTGCTGACGACTACATTCCAAAACCGTTCAACCCGCGTGAACTGCTGGCACGTATCCGTGCGGTACTGCGCCGCCAGGCGAACGAACTGCCGGGTGCACCTTCGCAGGAAGAGGCGGTGATTGCTTTTGGTAAATTTAAACTGAACCTCGGCACCCGTGAGATGTTCCGTGAAGATGAGCCAATGCCGCTTACCAGCGGTGAGTTTGCGGTATTGAAAGCGCTGGTGAGCCACCCGCGTGAGCCGCTGTCGCGTGATAAGTTGATGAACCTTGCCCGTGGCCGTGAGTACAGCGCTATGGAGCGTTCAATCGACGTACAGATTTCCCGCTTGCGCCGTATGGTGGAAGAAGATCCGGCTCATCCGCGCTACATCCAGACCGTTTGGGGCCTGGGTTACGTATTCGTGCCGGACGGCAGTAAAGCATGAGGCGATTCCGCTTCTCTCCCCGTAGTTCGTTTGCCCGTACGCTCCTGTTGATTGTTACCCTGCTGTTTGTCAGCCTGGTAACAACCTATCTGGTAGTGTTGAACTTTGCGATTTTACCCAGCCTGCAACAGTTCAACAAAGTTCTGGCCTATGAAGTACGTATGCTGATGACCGATCGTTTGCAGTTGGAAGATGGCACACAGCTGGAAGTGCCACCGGCGTTTCGCCGTGAGATCTACCGTGAACTGGGCATCTCGCTGTATACCAATGCAGCGGCGGAAGAGAGCGGATTACGCTGGGCGCAGCATTATCAGTTCCTTAGCCAGCAGATGGCGCAGCAGCTGGGTGGCCCGACCGATGTCCGTGTTGAGGTCAACAAGAACTCGCCGGTGGTATGGCTGAAAACCTGGCTGTCGCCCGATATCTGGGTACGGGTACCGCTGACCGAGATTCATCAGGGTGACTTCTCGCCGCTGTTCCGCTATACGCTGGCGATTATGCTGCTGGCGATTGGCGGAGCATGGCTATTTATTCGCATCCAGAACCGCCCGCTGGTGGAGCTGGAGCATGCGGCATTGCAGGTGGGGAAAGGCATTATTCCGCCGCCGCTGCGCGAGTATGGAGCCTCTGAAGTGCGCTCTGTGACGCGGGCATTTAATCAGATGGCGTCGGGAGTGAAACAGCTGGCGGACGACCGAACCCTGTTAATGGCGGGGGTCAGTCACGATCTGAGAACGCCGCTGACGCGTATCCGCCTGGCGACGGAGATGATGTCTGAGCAGGATGGCTATCTGGCAGAATCGATCAATAAAGATATCGAAGAGTGTAATGCGATTATCGAGCAGTTTATTGATTATCTGCGCACCGGGCAGGAGATGCAGTTTGAACGTGCCGACCTGAACAGCGTGCTGGGCGAGGTGGTAGCGGCAGAGAGCGGTTACGAGCGTGAAATCGAAAATGCCGTGATGTCAGCGGAGCTGATGCTGGATATCAACCCTCTGGCGATTAAGCGTGCTATTGCCAATATGGTGGTCAATGCTGCCCGCTATGGTAATGGCTGGATCAAAGTCAGCTCTGGCCGTGAACTGCATCGGGCCTGGTTCCAGGTGGACGATGATGGCCCCGGTATTGAACCGGATCAGCTTAAGCATCTGTTGCAGCCGTTTGTGCGCGGCGACAGCGCGCGCAGCACCAGCGGAACCGGCCTGGGTCTGGCGATTGTGCAGCGAATTATCGATGCGCATCAGGGGTCACTGGAAATTGGTAAGAGTGAAAGAGGCGGTTTGCGCATTCGTGCCTGGCTGCCTTTGCCCCCCGCCAGTCTTCCTGTGGGGCCGATGACGTAATAGAGAAGCGCGCGGCATGTTGGTGTGTTCAGGGTCAGGCATGCCTGACCCCTACGGGAATACGTCAGCATATTAACTTTGGACTCGTACTCTTCCTGGGTCAGGCGTGCCTGACCCCTACGGGAACACGTCAGCATATTAACTTCGGACTCGTACTCTTCCTGGGTGAGGCATGCCTCACCCGCTAACAGCCGAAACCGCTTTACAGTACAGGCCCGGCCTTGACCAGCGCTTCCCCTGTTTTGGTGTCCGTAAACTTATCGAAATTGCTGATAAACCGCTGTGCCAGATCCCGAGCCCTGGTTTCCCACTCTGCTTCATTCGCGTAGGTATTACGTGGATCGAGCAGTTCGCTGTTCACACCAGGCAGAGCCAGCGGTATTTCCAGATTGAAAATCGGCAGGGTAATGGTTTCCGCATCGGCAATCTCGCCGCTGAGGATCGCGTTGATAATCGCCCGCGTATCCTTCAGGGAAATACGCTTACCGCTGCCGTTCCAGCCGGTATTGACCAGCCAGGCCTCCGCCCCCGCAGCTTTCATACGCTTCAGCAGTACCTCAGCATATTGCGTAGGGTGCAACGTCAGGAAGGCTGCGCCAAAACAGGCGGAGAAGGTGGGGGTGGGTTCCGTTACGCCGCGTTCGGTACCCGCCAGCTTGGCAGTAAACCCGGAAAGGAAGTGGTACTGGGTTTGTTCGGCGGTCAGATGTGATACCGGTGGCAGCACGCCAAACGCGTCCGCCGTCAGGAAAATGACTTTCTTCGCATGGCCCGCTTTCGATACCGGCTTCACGATATTGTCGATATGGTAGATCGGGTATGACACGCGGGTATTTTCCGTCTTGCTGCCGTCGTCAAAGTCTACCGATCCATCGCTGCGAACCACCACGTTTTCCAGCAGGGCATCGGGGCGGATGGCGTGAAAAATCTCCGGCTCTGCTTTTTCCGACAGCTTAATGGTTTTGGCGTAGCAGCCGCCCTCAAAGTTAAACACACCGTCGTCATCCCAGCCGTGTTCATCATCGCCGATTAGCTGGCGCTGCGGGTCGGTTGAAAGGGTGGTTTTTCCCGTACCGGAGAGGCCGAAGAATATGGCAACATCGCCTTTTTCCCCGACGTTAGCCGAACAGTGCATTGAGGCAATTCCTTTCAGTGGCAGCAGATAGTTCATGACTGCGAACAGCCCTTTCTTCATCTCACCGCCGTACCAGGTACCGCCAATCAGCTGCATGTTCTCCGTGAGGTTAAAAGCGACAAAATTTTCCGAGTGTAGTCCCTGCGCCTGCCAGTCCGGATTAGTGCATTTGGCACCGTTCATTACCACGAAATCAGGAGTGAAATTTGCCAGATCCGCTTCATCCGGGCGAATAAACATATTTTTTACAAAGTGCGCCTGCCAGGCGACTTCTGTAATAAAGCGTACGCTCAGGCGTGAGTCCGGGTTGGCTCCGCACCAGGCGTCTACGACAAACAGGCGTTTACCTGATAGCTGTTGAGTGACAAGGGATTTGAGTGACTGCCAGGTTTCCTGCGAGAGCGGCTGGTTATCATTCTTGCCTTTGCCCTGATCGTTCCACCACAGGGTGTCGCGGGTGGTTTCATCACGTACCAGATATTTATCTTTAGGAGAACGGCCGGTAAAAATGCCGGTATCAACGGCGACAGCGCCGGATTGTGTGACGATACCGCGCTCATATCCGCTTAAACCAGGCCTGGTTTCTTCCCTGAAGAGGGTTTCATAGTCAGGGTTATAAACAACTTCAACCGTATCAGTGATGCCATAAGCGACGAGTTCCTGCGGGGTCAGGTCGTTAGTGCGCATGTTACTGCTCCTTTGTCGGTTTTTTGTACTACAGCAAATTGTAGGGGTATTTCAATTTTATTACCGTGATTACCCGCAACTTCCGTATCAGGGCCGGGGGATGCCACGATCGCGCGCAGTTTACACCCGCCAGAATGTAGCGAAAGAGTTAAAAAGGAAAAATGAGAAGCTGCCCCTGCTTCGATGAAAAGAAACCGCACTTGTTGCATTCATAGTGCTAACCCGGAGGGTATTGGCAGTGGTAAATTTCAGACTTTAGCGAAATGAGTGGTGGAAAACTCGGCATTTTGTGACGGGAGTGTCGTAATGTCTTTGCCGAAAAATAGCGCGGGGAGGGATGAGAATTGGCGATAAAAGAGAAGAAGGCCGGAGATTATCCGGCCCCTGGCGATTAATGGATCTGCTTATCACCGGCCGCAGAATCATTACGGATCGCGGCAATATCAACGGCATCGTAGACGTAGTGATTGCCACAGTAGTCGCAGTGCATATCGATCTCGCCATCTTCCGCCAGAATCTGATCTACTTCCTCGGGTGGAAGCGTGTTCAGCACGTCGCCGCAGCGTTCACGAGAACAGGTGCATTTAAAGCTGACGTTTTGCGGTTCGAACAGCGTCACCTCTTCCTGATGGTAGAGACGCCACAGCACATCATTAGCTGGCAGGCCGAGCAGCTCTTCCGCTTTAATCGTCTCAGTCAGCGTGGCCAGATGGTTGAACTCATCCAGGCTGGCGTCCTGAGCTGGCAGTACCTGCAACAGAATACCGGCCGCACCCGCTGGGGACTCCGCATTACCGGTGCGGATAAACAGACGGGTTGGCAGCTGCTCTGAGCGCATAAAGTAATCTTCCAGGCAGGCGGAGAGGGTGTCACCTTCCAGGCCGACAACGCCCTGGTAGCGTTCACCCTCTTTCGGTGAAATAGTGATCACCAGATAGCCGTTGCCGACCATCTCTTTCAGGCTGCTGCCGTCGGCAATCTCACCCTGCATACGTGCAACGCCGCGCATTTCCTGATTATTATTGCCATTGATCACCGCCATGTTAAGCGGGCCATCGCCCTGCAACTGCACCGTAATATCACCGTCAAATTTCAGGGTGGCGGTCAGCAGGCTGGTAGCGACCAGCAGTTCGCCAAGTACCTGCTGCACCGGCTGCGGGTAGTCATGACCATCGATGATTTCCTGCCATGTCTGGGATACGGTGACCAGTTCACCGCGCACAGCGTGGTTCTCAAACAGGTAACGGTGCATTTGGTCTTGCTGGGACATAGTGTTTCTCTCAAGTGTGGCGTTATTCGTCGCCAGAATGTTTAAATTTCATCAGGTCACGACGTTCCTTTTTGTCCGGACGCCGGTCAGGATGCGGCATGGTGAGAGCATTCATTTTGCGCGCCAGGGCTACTTTTTCCCGCTTCACAATACTCTCTTCCGTCTCACGGTATAGCTGCTGCGCAACGGTCGCCGGGCCACGTTTGTCACTGACCGCTTCAATAACTACGGTGCGCTGATCGTTACCCTGGCGCAGCGTCAGTTCAGCAGCCACTTCAACCAGTTTACTGGGCTTACTGCGCTGACCGTTGTAGTGGACTTTGCCGCCTTCGATCATTTCGCGGGCGTCAGCGCGGGTTTTATAGAAGCGTGCGGCCCAGAGCCATTTATCGAGCCGTACCCCTTCTGAGGGTTTCTCTTTCATCGCTGCTCCTTGTGGGAATACCCCTATATAGGGTTACCCCTGCCGGGTTTCAAGTCACCGGATGGGGGCATACAGGATTATAGGGGGAAGGAGTTAAAAATAGCACATACCGGCTTAAAACAGCGGGCGTACAGTCTGGATATCATTAATCGAGTGGTTAAAGCATTTCTCGTAATACTGATGAATTTCCATCATGCGGATACGATGACGATGGATGCGGCGCAGCGCCAGCAGAGTGTTAATCACCAGGCACAGGGAGAGCGCCAGCAGCAGCAGGCTGCTACCGAGATAGTGCCATAAGGTGATGGTGTCTGGCTCACTGTGCAGCGCGATATGGCGCGTACCGTTGGCGTCGGTGGTGATGCTGGTAATAATACCACTGGCGCTAAACGGCGTGTGCAGCAGCATCCCTGCCAGGCGTTGCAGCTCTGGCCACTGTTCCGGTGCATTGTAATCAAACAGCGAGGCTGTCGGAGCAGGCTGATTGACCAGCTGGCGGCCTTCATCGCTGAGGATCAGGAAGCCACCCGGCGGCGGGCTGTTCAGCGCTTCCGCAGCCCGGCGCGTTTCACGATAGAAGAAAGATGAGGTGGCAGTATTGACCAGGTTCTCCAGCGCTTCGGCGCTGACCGGCCTCAGCAGCACGTTCATGCCGTTGAGCGCCCCGGAGTTAGCGCGATGCACCAGGGTTTGCCAGTCTTTGGCATTGCCGAGATTCACCAGCGCATTCTTCAGGCGCACACAGTCCTGATCCTGATTACACAGATCCTCAGTTTTTTGCACGATGTCGGAAAAATCATCCAGCAGGATCATGCCTGATTTTTGAATGGCGGTAGCCAGCTGCGGGTTAAGCTTGGGATCGGTGCTGCTCTGCGGATGAAGTTGCAGCCGCGTGGTATCCAGCAGCGCGGTAGCTTTATCGATAATATCGGACTGCGGCAGGGGCAGGGGATCGGCTTTATTCCAATATACGGCGGAGCAGTCGAACGGCATAAAGGCGTAGCTGCGGTTACCCTGATAGATTGCCGGAATTGAGCACATTCCCGTCCCTTTCACTTTCAGGCTATCGCCCACATGCAGTGGAACGTTTTCCAGGGCGCTGACCTGTGTGACCTGAAGGCTTTCAGTGCCTTTAATCCATGCCAGACTTAATTTGAGCGGCATGCTCAACGGGATCCAGGTGATCAGCAGCACCAGCACCAGCAAAGAGCCGGCAGCCAGCACGATATTTTTGCGCCAGCGCTGAATAGGGAAATTGCGTACCTCATCCTGTAAGGAGAGGAAGCGCCCCTGGCGGACGACCTGACGATTAAGGTAGATGTCGATATCGGTAGTCTGACCCAAATCCTGGGTCACATAGCTTTGCCAGTGCGGTGGATAGATTAAATCAATGATACCCAGCGAGATATTACTTATCTGGCCCTGGTTGGACTCACCAAACAGCCCCCAGCGTTTAGGTGCGCCGCGCAGGCAATGAATATCACGCAGGTCTTTCTCTGTAGGACGCCGATAGAGTAACCAGATACTGACCAGGATCATGCTGAACCCAGCAATAACCAGCCACGGCATCAGTACCAGCGGGCCGACCAGGCTGAGGAAAAAGAGCAGCATACCGGTGCTGATAAGCAGGGCCTCGCGGGTGCCATCCGGGCGGCTTAATGCATACTCTTCCAGGCTCTCTTTGCGCACGCGGAGCAGCTCGACATTTTCACCCTCTTCCTTGCGGATTGAGGCATTCTGCCCGGTCGCACGCACCATCGGCGCTAGCGAAGGCGCTTCCCAACGGTACTGGGTGAGCGAGTGCCCGTTCAGCGAGATCACCAGCGGAATAGTTTGCGTCTTAATCAGCTCAACGTAGTTCTCTTCCGCGATGTATTGCTCCCATAATGGCGGCAGATGCACTTCAACGGCATCAAGGTAGTAGCGCCATTTGTGCTTATCGTCGGTGGAAAGTCCGTAGCGGGTAATTGAGCGGGTGACGGGATAAACATTGTTACTTTGAGAGGTGAGAACCAGTTGCTCTGGTGAACTGCTGGCACCGGTGGGCTGGGTGCCGTTACGATCGTTGGCCTGCATTGAGACGTAGCGCTCTACCGCTGCGCGCTCTTCGTCGCTCAGTTTACGATAGGGGGGGCTGACAAATGGCAGTGGTTTCGCCAACGGCGGACGATGCCGCATAGCGTACCAAAAAAAACAACCTGCCGTTACCGAGCAGGCCAGCATCACAGCCAATATGATGACTATTGTGCTCATGCTCCCCTCATTCTTGCCACGATGCTCCTGTCATTCCTCTCGCATAAAATTGTGGTCAATACCGGCCAATAATGGCGAGTGAAGACAGTTTTTGGCAATTCACTGTGTGATTAAAAATAGCGCTAAAAATCATAAAATTAGAATAATTGTATAGCATGGCCGACGGTGATGTTACCAGGCATTTGGCATAACAGATATCGGCATAATCCTATTTTTTAGCCATCTGATTGACTTTCTATGAAAGATTTTCCCCATGTTAACAATGATTTGTTATAAATAAGTAAAATGATTCATGCGATGATTGGATTCGTGCGGCACCTGCCGCACAATGGGCGATAACACACCCGCGTATGTTTACCGGGTATGACGTTAACCTTTTCGGCTTTCCGCTGGGGCCATGATGACCAGACAATTACAGAAACCTGCCATCCTCAATGTTGAGGTTGTGGCACATTCCAAACTGTTCACGATAGAAGCCGTGGACTTAACGTTCAGCAATGGCGTGCGTCGCGTGTATGAACGTATGCGATCGTCTGGCCGTGAAGCCGTAATGATCGTTCCGATTATCGACGACCATCTGATCCTGATCCAGGAGTATGCCGTCGGACTGGAAAGTTACGAACTGGGTTTCCCTAAAGGATTGATTGATCCGGGTGAAACGCCGTTTGAAGCTGCCAACCGTGAGCTGAAAGAAGAAGTGGGATTCGGCGCTGACAGGCTGTCGACGCTGGGAAAACTGACAATGGCACCCTCCTATTTTTCCAGCCAGATGAATATCGTGGTGGCAGAGGGACTTTATCCTGAGCAGCTGGAAGGGGACGAACCCGAGCCGCTACCGCAGCTGCGCTGGCCGTTGGATAATCTGCTGGCGTTGCTGGATGAACCCGATTTTCGCGAGGCGCGCAATGTCAGCGCACTATTCCTGGTCAGAGAGTGGCTGGTGAAGCAGGGCAGATTACGCTACTGAAAAGGGCCAGGTATGGCTGAATCCTGCGGGTGAAATAAAAAGGCCGGGCAACATATTGCCCGGCCTTTTTGCATCAGAACAACTCGTGACTTTCGCCGTTGTCCATCAGCGTGGTGCCGACGTCATGAACGGAATACTCTGTGGGCTGTGTGCCGTTGATAAAGTACTCTGCACGGCTGTTGCCGCTACCGTTCGATAGTTTGCCGGTGCTGCGGTCAATATTAACCGTCACGATGCCCTCTGGCGGTGTCAGCGGCTCTACCGGCACGCCATCCAGTGCGGACTTCATATAATCATCCCACGCTGGCTGGGCGCTCTTGGCACCGCCCTCATAGCCGGAGATCTGATCTTTAATTGCGCCAGATGCGGTGGTACGCCCCAGATCGCGGCGATGATCGTCAAAACCGATCCACACCGAAGTGACAACCCCAGGTCCGTAACCCGAGAACCAGGCGTCTTTCGAACTGTTGGTAGTACCTGTTTTGCCACCGATATCGTTACGCTTGAGGTCGCGACCAGCGCGCCAGCCCGTTCCCATCCAGCCCGGCTCACCAAACACGTTTGAGTTCAGTGCGCTTTTGATCAGGAAGGCCAGCGGAGTGTTAATGACGTGTGGTGCGTACTGCTGCTCACTGTTCGGCTGGCTCTGCTGGGGAACCTGCTCCAGCTGCGGCTGCGGTACGGCAACGTTATTACCTTCGGCCGATATCGCCGGGTTTTCCACGCTATCTTCACTCAGCGCCACGGCCTTTTGCGTATCGCCATAGATCACCGGCAGATTGCACTCAGGGCAGGCCACTTTTGGTTTGGCTTCGAAAAGGTGATTGCCCTCTTCATCGTCGATTCGGGTGATGAAGTACGGATCAACCAGGAAGCCGCCGTTTGCCATTACCGAGTAGCCACGCACCATCTGCAACGGAGTGAATGAGGCTGAACCCAGAGCAAGGGATTCGGTGTGGACGATATTTTCCGCAGGGAAGCCAAAGCGCTGCAAATATTCTGCCGCGTAATCAACGCCCATCGCACGCATCGCGCGCACCATCACTACGTTCTTCGACTCACCTAATCCCTGACGCAGACGAATCGGGCCAGCGTAGGTATTCGGGGAGTTTTTCGGGCGCCAGTCAGCACCGGCACCGGCATCCCAGCGGGAAATCGGCATATCGTTGAGCATTGATGCCAGCGTCAGACCGCGATCCATTGCAGCGGTGTACAGGAACGGTTTGATATTGGAACCGACCTGACGCAACGCCTGAGTTGCACGGTTAAACTTGCTCAGGTTGAAGTCAAAACCGCCCACAAGGGCGCGCACGGCACCGTCATGCGGGTCAAGAGATACCAGCGAGGAGTTTACATCCGGCACCTGGGCCAGCTGCCAGTCGTTATCGACTTTACGCACCCAAATTTGCTGGCCTGGCTGCAATACCTGGCTAACCGAACGTGGTGTGGCACCTTGCAGCGTATCTGACTTAAACGGGCGCGCCCAGCGCACGCTGGCGAGGTTGAGTGCCGCGTTGCTGCCGTCACGCATAATCACAGTGGCTTCATCGCTGCTGGTTTTGGTCACTACCGCCGGGAACAGTGGGCCATAGACCGGCAGAGACTTCAGCGTTTTCATAATTTCGCTGTGACCCCACTCAGGCTCACCTACTTTCCACAACACGTTCGCCGGACCACGATAGCCATGGCGCATATCATAGGCAATTACGTTGTCCTGAACCGATTTCTGCGCTGCCAGCTGGAGCTTGCGGGTGACGGTGGTGTAGACCTTGTAGCCATCGGTATAAGCGTTCTCACCGTAGCGCTTGATCATCTCCTGGCGCACCATCTCAGTCAGATACGGCGCTGAGAAGGCGATCTCCGGCACATGATAGTTCGCCACCAGAGGTTCGCTGCGTGCTTCGTTGTATTGTGCCTGAGTGATGTAACGCTGGTCGAGCATACGTGCCAGCACGGTATTGCGACGCTGCACGGCACGGTCAAGTGAGTAGAGCGGGTTAAAGGTCGACGGTGCTTTTGGCAGGCCGGCGATCATCGCGATCTCACTCAGCGTCAGTTCATCAACATTTTTACCAAAATAAACCTGTGCTGCCGCGCCCACGCCGTATGCACGGTAACCAAGGTAGATTTTGTTCAGATAGAGCTCAAGGATCTCATCCTTGCTCATCATCTGTTCAATGCGAATGGCGAGAAACGCCTCCTTGACCTTACGTATCAGCGTACGTTCAGGGCTGAGGAAGAAGTTACGCGCCAGCTGCTGAGTGATGGTACTGGCACCCTGCGATGCATGGCCAGAAACCAGCGCAATGCTGGCTGCACGGAAAATACCAATCGGGTCGACGCCGTGATGCTCATAGAAACGGCTGTCTTCCGTCGCGATAAAAGCCTTCACCATTTGCGGCGGGATTTGTTGCAGCGTCAGTGGAATACGGCGTTTCTCGCCGTACTGCGCGATAAGCTCGTTATCTGCGCTGTAGACCTGCATTGGCGTCTGCAGACGCACATCTTTCAGCGTGGCAACATCCGGGAGCTGCGGCTCTATGTATTTGTAGAGACCATATATCGAGCCAGCTCCCAGCAGAATGCAACACACTGCAAGGATCAATAAATACTTTACGAACTTCACCTGATATTTCCCATTCAAAGTCGGTTGGGCAGTTTATAAACAATCGCGCGGTAGTATAAAGGCAACCCTGTACCTTGGATACGTCCTTTTCAACAGACGATAAGGAGATCGCGTCAATGGCTTTCAAGACATGGCAAGTCGGGCTGGATATTCAAAACGGGCAACTCTGCGCCCTGGGCATCCAGCGCCGCCGGAACGGCTGGCAGCTACGCCACTGGTGGCACCATACGTTGCCGCAAGATACGTTAAGAAATGGCCTGGTGCAACGCCCGGACGCCGTGGTGACATTACTGCAACGCTGGCGCAAACAACTTCCAGCCCGCATCTCGTTACGGGTGGGCTTTCCTCCGCAGCTGGTGATGCAGCGCCAGCTGGCGCAACCCGCCCTGCAATTACGAGAACCCGATCGTAGCAGTTACATCGTCGCTGCGGCGAGGCGATTTTTCCCATTCGCACCGGAGGCGCTGGCGCTGGACTACCGTTGCGGTCAAGACGATGGTGGGCCGGTGTATCTGACGGCGGCGCGGCAGGAAGCGTTAAAAAATTGGGTCGACTGCCTGCAACAGGCTTCGCTTACTCCTGATGTTCTGGAGTTGACTCCGGCGGCGCTGTTTGCGTTGGCCCGTACGCTGGCGCTGGACACCTCCGCTGCACTGGTTCATCGCCTGAGTGACCACTGGCTGTGGTATGCCCCGCACTCTGCTGAACATCCCTGGGGCTGGTGCTCGCTGGAGGAGGCAGCAGATTTTAACGCGCTTCAGCAGCGTTATTTACAGGACAGCAGCACCGTCTGGTACAGCACGGCGCTGGATGAGGCGCGGCCTGAAGGAACCCGTGCGCTGTCGCCGCTGGCGGCCTTGCAGCTATATCAACCACCGCTGCCCCGCTATGACGGTGTTTTTTCCCTGGCCACTGGTCTGGCATTACGCCCGGAGGATCGCTGATGATATGGGTGAATTTATTACCCTGGCGACAGGCAGCGCAGCAGAAACGAGGTCGTATCTGGGGGATAGCCGGGGGAGCATTACTTCTGGTGCTTATGATGCTGCTGCTCAAGGGATATGCGCAGCGCAGTCTCAACCAGCAGCAACGTATTACGCTGGATCGTTTGAATACGGCAGTGGATGGCGCTCAGACCTTTTTGCTACGAGCGCAGGCCGCGCAGCAGCAGGTCAGAGAGCTGCAAGAGCAGCTGGAACAGCATCTGTTCAGGCAACAGCAGACGGTGCTATGGCGTGATTTCGCCTATGCACTTGGCTCCCATTTCCCGCCGGGCACCTGGCTCAACACCCTGCATAAAACCCGTCATGAGGTGATGTTACGCGGAGTGGGGGCCAGCATCCTTGAGCTGCACCAGCTGCGCGATCGTCTGCGTCATGTCACGCTATTTGAACAGGTGAAGCTGGGGCCGATACAGCGCCTGCGCGCGCGCGAATTGGCGTTTGATATGCAGGCCGTGCCGGTCAGCTTATTGGTCGCGGGGCAATGATGCACCGCTGGCTGATTGGCTGGTTGCAGATAGCGGCCTGGCAGCGTCTGACCAGTTTCTCTATTGCTGCTCTGCTGCTGGCAACGCTGATATGGCTCGGCTGGCTGCGTCCTGGTTATCAACAGCAACAGCAGCTGGAAAAGCAGCGCCAGCAGCTGACTCAGCGTTATCACCAGCAGCGACGGCTGCTACAGGATATACCAGCGCTTTTCATCCTACAGCAGCAGGCAGAAAAGCTGAGAGCAGAGCTGCTCCCGGCGGAAAACAGGCCTTTTTCTCTGCCTGCGTTGCTCAATTCCAGCGGTGCGGTGCTGGAGTCCTGGCGTCCGTCCGGGCAGTGGGGCGAACTTACCGTGACGCTGGACTGGGTGCAGTTTCTGGCGCTGCTGGATTATCTTTCAGTACTGCAACCCGTACCACTTATTCCTCAATTCAGCCTGCAACGCAAAGAGCAACGGCTGCATCTGGTCATGGAATTAACTGATGAAAATTAAACTGGCCTGGGGGGTGCTGCTGCTGGCGTTTCACAGCTGGGCGCGCGATCCATTTTTCCCGCTGAATACCCTGCGCTGTCAGCCTGAGGAGGAGGCTGAATTTTCCTGGCGTCTGCTGGGGATTATCGGCCGCGAAGATCGCTATGACGCATGGCTGGTTTCACCTCAGGGCAACACGCTGTGGCGACAGCAGGGCGATCCGCTGCCCGGCAGCCCCTGGCGGGTTGCCGGAATTGAGCAAGAGGCTGTCACGCTTACCATTTTACAGGAGTGCCAGCCGCCGCGGCGTCTGGCGTTGAAAGGACAACATAATGATCAGGATGATTTGCCTGTGGCTGGTTCTGATAACCCCATTATCAGCGAGTCAGGCTCCCCTCTCACTGGCTTTTGATGCTGCTCCGGTCGGGCAGGTTTTACAGGCGCTGGCGGATTATCAACAGCTAAATCTGGTGGTGGCACCAGGCGTTGAAGGCGCTATTTCACTGCGACTGAAAGCGGTACCCTGGCAGCAGGCTTTGCAGCTGGTGCTGAAGATGGGCCGGTTGAGTATGGAAAAACAGGGCAATGTGATGCTGGTATACCCGGAAAGCTGGCAGCAGGAGGAGCAGAATAAAATCGCTGCCAGCATTGAGGCGCAGGAGCAGGCACTGCCGTTGCAAAACCGTACGCTGACGCTTCAGCATGCGGATGCCGCAGCCGTCAATGCCAGCCTGCAAAACGAGCGTGCAAGATTAATGACCGATCGCGGCAGCGTGACGCTGGATAGCCGTACCAACAGCCTGTTGCTGCGCGATACTGAAAAAGCACTGAGGCAGACTGAACGCTGGGTGCGTATGCTGGATGTGCCGCTGGCACAGATTGAACTGGCGGCACAAATCGTTACTATCAGTGAAGAAAATCTGCGTGAGTTAGGCGTTAACTGGGGCCTGAGAAGCAGAACGGAGCAGGTAGCGGACGCATTGCGCAGCAGCCAGCTTCGTGTGGATCTGGCCGTTGGTCGTCCGGCAGGTATGGTTGGTTTTACCCTGGCAAAACTGGATGGTCATCTGCTGGATCTGGAACTTAGCGCACTGGAGAGAGAACAGCAGGCCGATATTATTGCCAGTCCGCGCCTGTTTACCTCGCACCAGCAGACTGCCAGTATAAAACAAGGCACGGAAATTCCTTACGAAGTTGCCAGCGGCAATAGTGGTTCGACCACGATGGAATTTAAAGAGGCGATGCTGGCGATGGAAGTGACGCCTGAAGTCCAGGCAAACGGTCGGATTTTGCTGAAACTGCATATTTCCCAAAATGTGCCAGGAAAAAATATGCGAAGTGGTGAAAATGAGGTTTTGACCATCGATAAACAGGAGATTGATACCCAGGTGATGCTCAAGGATGGTCAGACGCTGGCACTGGGTGGAATTTTCCAGCAACAGAGGGCGACAGGGCGTACAAAGGTACCTGTGCTGGGGGATATGCCGTTATTGGGGGGGCTGTTTCGTCACGATATCCGTGAGCAAAAAAGACGAGAATTGGTGATCTTTATCACACCAAGACTGATTCGTAGCGATTAATGCGATTTTTGCGTCAAACTGTAGCACCTGCATGTTTTTTCCGGAATTGCTGACAGTTGGGTTTGACGCAAGGGCGGAATTAGCTTACAAGGTTTAGCGATTTTGAATTACGGGCCAGGTGCCCTTAGCAGCGAATGCTTTTTAACCGTTTTTTATCGCGCGCAACCGGCGTAGCCGATGCAACCACATCCGGCTGATAAATGAAGCGGACTGAAACGCGCCAAAATATTACGTGCAGTGGGCAAGGTAAATTTAATCGGTTGCCAAAACACCTTCAGTGTTGAGATAATTTTCGTCTGACTCTCGCACTATCGCTCATGAGGTTTCAGTTCATGTCCTGCCTGGTTTAAGGCGGGGTATCATCAACGAATTGTCTTAGTAATACCGAAAAAATGGCAGAGAAACGCAATATCTTTCTGGTTGGGCCTATGGGTGCCGGCAAAAGCACTATTGGGCGTCAGTTAGCTCAACAACTCAATATGGAATTTTTCGATTCCGATCAAGAAATTGAGCGACGTACCGGAGCGGATGTGGGCTGGGTTTTTGACGTCGAAGGCGAAGAAGGTTTCCGCGATCGCGAAGAAAAAATCATCAATGAACTCACTGAAAAGCAGGGCATTGTGCTGGCGACAGGTGGCGGTTCCGTCAAGTCGCGCGAAACGCGCAATCGTCTCTCCGCCCGTGGCGTAGTGGTTTATCTTGAAACGACTATCGAAAAGCAACTGGCACGTACTCAGCGCGACAAAAAGCGTCCGCTGTTGCAGGTGGATTCTCCACCGCGTGAAGTGCTGGAAGCATTAGCCGACGAACGCAATCCGATGTACGAAGAGATTGCCGACGTAACCATTCGTACTGACGATCAAAGTGCGAAAGTGGTGGCTAATCAGATTATCAATATGTTGGAAAAGAGCTGATCTATGCTCTGACGGCTCACTCGTGGGCACAGCAAAAAAGGTGATACAGCGTCATGGAGAGGATTACCGTAACTCTTGGGGAACGTAGTTACCCCATTACCATCGCCGCCGGGTTGTTCGCAGATCCGGCTTCTTTTTGGCCGCTTAAAGCGGGCGATCAGGTCATGCTGGTAACCAACCAGACGCTGGCTCCTCTCTATCTCGACACGGTGCGCACACGCCTTGAAGGTGCGGGCGTCGTGGTCGATCAGGTGATCCTGCCGGACGGCGAGCAGTATAAAACGCTGGCCGTAATGGATCAGGTTTTTACCGCTCTGCTATCCAGACCCCATGGCCGGGATACCACCCTGGTGGCGCTGGGTGGCGGTGTGATTGGTGATTTAACCGGATTTGCTGCCGCCAGCTATCAGCGTGGCGTACGCTTTATTCAGGTGCCAACCACGCTGCTGGCGCAGGTGGACTCCTCCGTTGGGGGTAAAACCGCTGTTAACCATCCGTTAGGCAAAAATATGATCGGGGCGTTTTATCAGCCTGCCTCGGTGGTGGTCGATCTTGACTGCCTGAACACCCTGCCTGCACGAGAGCTTGCTTCCGGGCTGGCTGAGGTGATCAAATACGGCATCATCCTTGACGGTGAGTTCTTCACCTGGCTTGAAGAAAATCTGGATGCATTACTGGCGCTGGATGGCACGGCGATGGCGTACTGCATTCGCCGCTGCTGTGAGTTGAAAGCAGAAGTGGTGGCAGCAGACGAGCATGAGCAAGGTTTACGTGCGTTGCTGAACCTTGGGCATACTTATGGTCATGCGATTGAAGCCCATATGGGGTACGGTAACTGGTTGCACGGTGAAGCTGTAGCGGCAGGGATGGTGATGGCCGCACGGAACGCTGAACGTCTCGGGCAGTTCAGCTCTCAAGATACGGATCGTATTATCGCGCTGTTACAGCGTGCCGGGTTACCGGTACATGGGCCAGAGAGTATGGCAGCGGCTGACTATCTGCCGCATATGATGCGTGATAAAAAAGTGTTAGCAGGCAAGCTGCGTCTGGTTCTTCCGCTAGCCATTGGCAAAGCTGAAGTGCGTGGCGGGGTGCCACATGATATGGTTCTTGCATCTATCGAAGATTGTCAGCAGCCATAACGATATATCTGCGGTCAGGCATTCTGACTGCTATTTCTGAAGTATCTGTCGTTCACAGGGTTCGAACGGCATCGCCGCTCTATGGGAGGAGGTTAAATGGACGAGTTTAAACCGGAAGACGAGTTAAAACCTGACACCAGTGACCGCCGACCGACGCGGCCCCGCAAAACGTCGTCTGTACCAAAAGTTCCTGTTTCTCGTCAGCATATGATGATGGGAATTGGTATCCTGGTTTTGCTGCTGCTTGTACTGGGTATCGGTTCGGCGCTTAAGTCTCCGGATAGTGACAGTGCGAAACAGCCTGCAACACCAGCGGCGGGTAACACCAGCGGTGAGAAAAATATCGATCTTTCCGGGTCGTCTTCCATTAGCGGTCAGTCCGGTCAGCCTGCCACAGCTGAAAATAATCAGACTGCCAATAACACCCAGCCTGCTGCGACACAGAATGTAGGGGTTCCACCGATATCGCCGACGCCGACAGAGGCTCCGCCGGTACAGACGCCCCCGAATCAACAGCGTATTGAGTTACCAGGTGACCTGAACTCAGCGCTTAATGACCAGCAGGGACAGGTTGATGCTGCGGCACAGGCTGGGCAGGGTGAGTCTTCACTGCCTACTGCGGCTGCAACGGTAGCTCCCGGTGGTGAAACGCCACGTCCGGTCAGTAACAAGCCGGTGACGGCACCGCGCCCGTTGGCAACGCATCAAAATAAACCTGCCGCCACTCACACTCCGGCGTCCCGTAAGCCGGTCGTGAAAGAGAGCAAGCCGGCCACCACGGCCAGCCAAAGCAGTAGTGTCAGCCATAGCGGTAGCACTACACCAGGCGGTAATTTTACCTTACAGCTGAGTAGTGCCTCGCGTTCTGACACATTGAATGCCTGGGCTAAAAAACAGAATCTGAGCAACTATCACGTGTATCAAACCACGCGTAACGGACAACCCTGGTATGTGCTGGTGAGCGGCTCTTATGCCACCTCAGGGGAGGCTAAACGCGCTGTTGCCACTTTACCTGCTGAAGTTCGTGCTCAGAACCCATGGGTAAAACCAGTGAGCCAGGTAAAAAAAGAGACGGGTAAATAAAACACTCTGCCGGGGCAAACCCGGCGTTTCCTGAAGTGTGTGCGCGCCGCTGGCGCGCAGAGCATTCAAAGCGCAGATATGCTGTCGGTGTAACCACAGCCTGATGAGTAAAGTAATTAACGACGGCATGAAAAAAAATCGCGCTTTTTTGAAGTGGGCAGGTGGTAAGTACCCGTTGCTCGATGATATCCGACGTCATCTCCCGGAAGGGGATTGTTTAATCGAACCGTTCGTCGGAGCGGGTTCGGTATTTCTTAACACGCAATATTCGCGTTACATTCTCGCAGATATTAACAACGATCTGATTAATCTCTATAACATCGTCAAAGATCGTACCGATGAATTCGTCGCTGACGCTCGTCTGTTGTTTATTCCTGAAACGAATGATTCGGCGGTTTACTACGCGTATCGCACCGAGTTCAATTTGTGCCGCGATGATTATCGCCGGGCCGTGCTGTTTCTGTATCTTAACCGCCACTGTTACAATGGCCTGTGCCGTTACAACCTGAGCGGTGAGTTCAATGTGCCGTTTGGTCGCTATCGCAAGCCCTATTTCCCGCAGGATGAGATCTACTGGTTCGCCGAACGGGCGCAGCATGCGACCTTTGTCTGTGAATCTTACGATGTTACGCTGGGTAAAGTTCAGCAGGGAGCGGTGGTCTATTGCGATCCACCCTATGCGCCGCTCTCCACAACCGCTAACTTTACCGCGTACCATACCAACAGCTTTAGTATGCGTGAGCAGCAGCATCTGGCCGAACTGGCTACCATGCTGGCGCATGAGAATAGCGTTACCGTTCTGATCTCCAATCATGATACGCCGCTGACGCGGCAGTGGTATCAGGACGCCATATTGCATGAAATCAAAGTGCGTCGGTCGATCAGCCGCAGTGGCAACACGCGCAGTAAGGTCAATGAATTGCTGGCACTGTATACTGGCCGGTGATGACAGCCTGAACATCAGGCACAACCCAGGGAGAAACGGATGAAACAGTTTTTAATTGCCCCATCAATTCTTTCCGCAGATTTTGCCCGCCTGGGCGAAGACACCGCAAAAGCACTGGCTGCTGGCGGTGATGTGGTGCACTTCGATGTGATGGATAATCATTACGTTCCCAATCTTACGATGGGCCCGATGGTGCTAAAAGCCCTGCGCGATTATGGCATTACTGCCCCGATTGATGTCCATCTGATGGTTAAGCCGGTCGATCGCCTGATACCTGATTTTGCTAAAGCCGGGGCGAGTTATATCACGTTCCACCCGGAAGCCTCTGAGCATGTCGATCGTACGCTGCAACTGATTAAAGAGCATGGCTGTAAAGCGGGCCTGGTACTGAATCCGGCAACGTCGCTGAGTGTGCTTGAGTATGTGATGGATAAGCTGGATGTGATTCTGCTGATGTCCGTAAACCCAGGTTTTGGCGGGCAGTCATTTATCCCCGGAACCCTGAATAAGCTGCGTCAGGTACGTAAGCTTATCGATCAGAGCGGCTATGACATTCGTCTGGAAGTGGACGGCGGCGTGAAAGCGGATAACATTGGCGAAATTGCCGCCGCTGGTGCTGATATGTTCGTGGCCGGTTCAGCTATTTTCGGCCATCCGGACTATAAAAAAGTCATTGATGATATGCGCACTGAACTGGAGAAATCTCGTCATGGGTCATTTCACTAACGTCCGGGCGCTGGCTTTTGACCTTGATGGCACGCTGACTGACAGTGCTCCGGGGCTGGCAAATGCCGTTGATGGCGCGTTAACCGAACTGAACTTGCCTGCTGCTGGTCTGGAGCGTGTTTCTACCTGGATTGGCAACGGCGCGGATATCCTTATTGAGCGGGCACTGACCTGGGCGCTGGGCCACGCACCGCAGAGTGATTTGCAGCGGGATGCACGGGTTCTGATGGATAAGCATTATGCACAGAGTGCCGACGGCGGCAGCCTGCTGTATCCTGGTGTCAAAGAAACGCTCGCTGCGCTGGCTGCTCACAACCTGCCGATGGCGCTGGTGACGAATAAACCCACGCCGTTTGTCGGCCCGCTACTGCAATCTTTGGGTATCGCTGAGTACTTTTCACTGGTTATCGGCGGCGATGATGTGGTGGCTAAAAAACCGCATCCCGCACCGCTGTTCCTGGTACTGGGCAAGTTTGGCCTGCTGCCGGGTGAACTGGTCTTTGTGGGCGATTCACGCAATGATATTCAGGCAGCGCAGGCAGCAGGGTGCCCCTGCATCGCTCTGACCTACGGTTATAACTACGGCGAGCCGATTGCCAATAGTCATCCCGACGTCACGCTCGATCACTTTAACGATTTGTTGCCCGCACTCGGGCTGTAATTTATTCAGGACGGAAACATGAGCAAACCCATCGTATTTAGCGGCGCACAGCCTTCAGGTGAACTGACCATCGGTAACTATATGGGTGCGCTGCGTCAGTGGGTACAGATGCAGGATGATTATCACTGCATCTACTGCATCGTTGACCTGCACGCCATCACGGTTCGTCAGGATCCGGTTGCCCTGCGCAAGGCCACGCTTGATACGCTGGCGCTCTACCTTGCCTGCGGTATCGATCCGCAGAAAAGCACCATTTTCGTTCAGTCGCACGTGCCGGAGCATACGCAACTGAGCTGGATCCTTAACTGCTACACCTACTTTGGTGAACTGAGCCGTATGACTCAGTTCAAAGACAAATCGGCGCGTTACGAAGAGAACATTAACGCCGGTCTGTTTGACTATCCGGTGCTGATGGCGGCAGATATTTTGCTGTATCAGACTAACCAGGTGCCAGTGGGCGAAGATCAGAAACAGCATCTTGAACTGAGCCGCGATGTGGCTGCGCGCTTCAACGCGCTGTATGGCGATATCTTTACCGTTCCAGAGCCGATCATTCCTAAATCCGGTGCGCGCGTGATGTCGCTGCTGGAGCCAACCAAGAAGATGTCCAAATCGGATGATAACCGTAATAACGTTATCGGCCTGCTGGAAGATCCGAAATCGGTGGTGAAGAAGATTAAGCGCGCAATGACCGACGGCGATGAGCCACCGGTGGTGCGTTACGATGTCAAAGAGAAGCCAGGTGTGTCGAATCTGCTGGATATCTTGTCCGGTGTTACTGGCAAGTCAGTAGTTGAGCTGGAAGCCGAGTTTGCCGGCCAGATGTATGGTCACCTCAAAGGAGCCGTCGCGGATGCTGTATCAGCGATGCTGGGCGAGCTGCAAGAGCGTTATCACCGCTATCGTGGTGATGAAGCTTTCCTTGAGCAGGTAATGCGTGACGGCGCGGCTAAAGCCCGTGCGCAGGCGCAGGAGACGCTGAAAAAGGTCTATAACGCTATCGGCTTCGTCGCCCAGCCGTAATAGCCTGTCCGGTGGCAGCCCGATCGGGGTTGCCACCGGTTAGTGCTGAAGATGCCCTGGCTAACGCAGCTCTTTCTTCAGCTCCAGAATTGCCCCGTCATACCAGTAGAGCGTCAGCGTATCGTTGACCGGTTTTGTCACTACTGCGCCCGGCCCCCACGGCTCATCGCCGCAGATCACATTAAATCCTCCCGCAACCTGATAACCATTTTCCGGGTCGTTTTCATCGGCTGATGTCAGCTGCGGTTTTTTCAGACAGTTATCCGTGGCCGGATCGACAGGCCGCTGTGGAGTGCCTTTAGTCCACAAGATTTTATCGGGTGAAAATGTCACTTCAGCGCCAATATACTGCGGGTCATTCTCCACTACGGCCTGAATCCCGCTGCTATCAACATGCACGGCATCCACCTGCCAGGTGCCTTCCAGCGTGGCATAATCTGGCGCTGCTGCCATCAACGGCTGGCTTACCAGTAGACTGGCAATCATCAGGTACTTCATGGTCATCTCCTCGCAGTCAGTCACAGCGCTGAGTATAGATGGGAAATTCGCACTCAGACTGCTGATTTCTCATTGGATAGTGCAGAGATCTCCTGTAGCCGCAATAATCCGTGATAGGGTGACTTGTCTCTAATTAATGGCGGAGGGTTTTATGCGTCCAGAACTACAGTGGATCAATCACGTTCGTCTGCCTGCCCGCGAAGGGCTGTGGCAGATTGAGATCCGACAGGGAAAAATTGTGCGCATTGCGCCGCAGCCAGCAGGTGGCAGCAGTGGTGAAGCGCTGGATGCTGAAGGCGGACTGGCCTTCCCTCCGTTTATTGAACCCCACATCCACCTGGATACAACGCAGACAGCCGGAGAGCCTGCATGGAATCAGTCTGGTACGCTGTTTGAGGGCATTGAGCGCTGGGCCGAACGCAAGGCGATGCTGTCACATGAAGATGTGAAGCAGCGGGCGCGTCAGACGCTGAAGTGGCAAATCGCCAACGGTATTCAGCATGTGCGTACTCATATTGATGTGTCGGATCCCACGCTGACCGCGTTGAAAGCGATGCTGGAAGTGAAGCAGGAGATGGCGCCGTGGGTCGATATTCAGCTGGTCGCCTTCCCCCAGGAGGGGATCCTCTCTTACCCTGATGGTGAAGCGCTGCTGGAGCAGGCGTTACAGCTGGGAGCCGATGTGGTGGGGGCGATACCGCACTTCGAATTTACCCGTGAATACGGCGTTGAGTCACTTCACCGTACTTTCGCTCTGGCGCAAAAGTATCAGCGTATGGTGGACGTGCACTGCGATGAGATTGACGATGAGCAGTCGCGCTTTGTTGAAACCGTTGCTGCGCTGGCGCACCGTGAACAGATGGGCGCGCGCGTAACAGCCAGCCACACTACCGCGATGCACTCTTACAACGGCGCTTACACTTCCCGCCTGTTCCGCCTGCTTAAGCTGTCCGGGATTAATTTTGTGGCTAACCCGTTAGTTAATATTCATTTGCAGGGCCGTTTCGACACCTATCCCAAGCGCCGGGGTATTACTCGGGTGAAAGAGATGCTGGAGGCAGAGATCAACGTCTGCTTTGGTCACGATGATGTGTTCGATCCCTGGTATCCGCTGGGTACGGCAAGTATGTTGCAGGTGCTGCATATGGGGATGCACGTGTGCCAGCTGATGGGCTACGAGCAGCTGGATAGTGGAATTAAGCTGATTACTACCCATAGCGCCAGAACGCTACAGCTGACGGATTACGGCCTTGAAAGCGGCAACAGCGCTAACCTGGTGATCCTTCCTGCGGAGAGTAGTTTCGATGCGCTGCGTCGTCAGGTGCCGGTACGCTACTCTGTCCGTCATGGCCGCGTGATCGCAGAGACGGTGCCAGCGACCAGCGTTATTCATCTGGATAAGAGTGAGCCGGTCGATTTCAGGCGCTGAAAGGGCTTTTCTACAGCAGCGGGTCAGCCGCATAAAAAAGGCCGGTTAACCGGCCTTTTTTGCATCTGACGTTTAGTGTGAACCCATATGACCGTGCAGCTTGTGCTTGCTGACGAAGCCGAGCAGCAGACACATTACAAACACCACGGCGTACAGACCATTAGCCGTAGCCAGCGCCGCATGTGCGCCGCCTTTCTCAACGATTGGGCCAGTAACGACAAAGGTCAGCATGGTGCCGACGGTGCCGCAGGTAAGGATAAAGTTTACCAGCTTCGGTGAGGCCACCTTTGTCTGTAATGAACCCAGCGTGATAATGGTGGTGTAGATAGCGCTGGAGAAGAAGCCCAGGCTCATCATGATCCACTTCAGCATCGAGGCGTCATTTTCAGTGATAAACCAGTACATCAGTGCGGTTGCTGCCAGTGCCAGCACGGTAAGAATGCGCTGCGGATCGAAGAAACGCAGAATGGCACTGAAGGCCCACATACCGACCATATAGGCCGTCCAGAAGTTACCGACCAGGCTACCGGCCTGGCCGATATCCATCTTCATATTGCTGGTGGCATACATCGGCACCCAGCCAATAAAACCAAGCTGGCCGAGAATGTAGCAGAGAGCAGCGACAGACAGCAGGGCAACGCCCACGCCCCACTTCTCTTTCACTACCGGCTCGCCCTGGTTGGCTTTCTTACCCAGCACCGGGAATTCAAAGCACAGTGCCAGAATAAAGATCGCTACATAGATCACACCGATGCAGGCATACACCCAGTACCACGGCAGAGAACGCGCGAGAATGGCGGCAGCAATAATCGGGAAGATAGTCCCGGCCATGCTGAAGAACGAGTCCGTAAACAGCAGACGTGAGCCGCGCTGACGCCCTTCGTACAGATGGGTGATGAGGAAAGTACCGATGGACATAGTAATACCGCTGACCACCCCGAGAACAAACATACACAGGGAGAAGACGGTAAGACTATGGCTGTTCATCAGGCCCAGCACTGCCAGCACCATCAGCACAAAGCCAAAGATAAGCTGGCGCTTCAGGGGGACAATTTCCATCAGCCAGGCGTTAAGAAACACGGCCAGCAAGATCCCGGCATTCAGGAAGGTAAAGGTATTGCTCATCTGTGCAACGGGCAGTTGGAAATAAGCAGCAATATTCTCCAGTACCATACCGGTAACGATAACCACTGCACCGGTCAGCGCATAAGAGAAGAAGCTGATCCAGGTAAGCCCGATTCGATCGCGATTTGTCATAGTGGAAACCTGTTTGAGAGAGAAGCTCGTCGGGCGGAATGCCCAGGGTTAGCGGGGGAAGTTTAACGATATTCGTGATCTGCATAAATCTTTACTGAAATGAATATTTTCATATTTCATTCATAACGTGATCACTATCACTATTTTTGCTCTCCCTCCGCCGCTGCTTTCAGATGGCCGGCGAGTAAATAAAGGTAAAAGGCTGGCGCGTTGGTAAGTGCCTCTTTACAATCAGCGTTGTTTTTATGGTTTGTTGCACTCAGTAAGGAATCTTTCATGTTGAAACGTACGTTGACCGCGGTGGCGACTGTTCTCGCACTGTCTTCGATCTCTGCCTCCGCCATTGCTGCGAAGGGGGATACGCATGTGCTGCTGACCACCTCAGTGGGCAGTATTGAATTGGAATTAAACAACCAGAAAGCACCGGTGTCGGTGAAAAATTTTACGGATTACGTTAACAGTGGTTTTTATAACAACACTATTTTTCACCGCGTAATCCCGGGCTTTATGTTGCAGGGCGGTGGCTTCACTACCGATATGCAGCAGAAGCAGCCTAAGCCGCCGATCAAAAATGAGGCTGATAACGGCCTGCTGAATAAACGCGGTACCATCTCCATGGCACGTACCGCAGATAAGGACAGTGCTACCAGCCAGTTCTTTATCAACGTTGCCGATAATGCCTTCCTCGATCACGGTCAGCGTGATTTCGGCTATGCCGTCTTCGGTAAAGTGGTAAAAGGGATGGATGTTGCCGATAAGATCGCCCAGGTACAGACCAAAACCTTTGGCCCTTACCAGAATGTTCCGGTAACACCGGTGGTGATTCTGTCTGCTAAAGTGCTGCCATAATCTACCTGCGGGTAATTCTGTCGGGGCCGCCTGCCGGTGGCCCTGTTGTAACGGGCCCTCCATGCTACTTCTCATCGATAATTACGACTCCTTCACCTGGAATCTCTACCAGTATTTTTCCGAACTGGGAGCAGAGGTTTGTGTACGCCGCAATGATGACATCACGCTGGCGGAGATAGCCGCACTGGCACCTCAGCATCTGGTGATTTCACCCGGCCCCTGTACCCCAAATGAAGCCGGAATCTCTCTTGATGCCATCCGCTATTTCTCCGGTAAACTGCCGATTCTGGGTGTCTGTCTTGGCCATCAGGCGATAGCACAGGCCTTAGGTGCGCGTGTGATCCGCGCTCGTAAGGTGATGCATGGGAAAATCTCGGAGATTGAACATGCTGGCGTTGGGGTATTTGCCGGGCTGAATCATCCGCTGTCGGTGACCCGCTATCATTCGCTGATTGTTGAAAATGGCACCCTGCCGGCGGAATGCGAAGTGACAGCCTGGACAGTAGGTGATGATGGTCAGCCCGATGAAATAATGGGTTTTCGCCATCGAACGCTGCCGCTGGAAGGGGTGCAGTTCCACCCGGAAAGTATTCTCAGCGAACAGGGGCATCAGCTGCTGGCTAATTTTCTCAGGCGTTGATTATCATTTGCCTTTGTGTGATTTTTTATGCATATTTTATGACTATATTTTCACATCAATGAAAAGATTAAATGGCGAGGTAGTGAATGGCGGCGGAAAAAATAGCGGTAACACGTGCAACGTTCGATGAGGTGATTTTGCCTGTTTATGCACCAGCACAGTTTGTGCCGGTCAAAGGTAAAGGTAGCCGCGTGTGGGATCAGCAGGGCAAAGAGTACATTGATTTCTCCGGCGGTATTGCCGTTACTGCGCTGGGGCATTGTCATCCTGCACTGGTTGAGGCGTTGAAAACTCAGGGTGAGACGCTGTGGCACACCAGCAATGTCTTCACTAATGAGCCAGCTCTGCGCCTGGCGACCAAGCTGATTAATGCCACCTTTGCCGAGCGTGTGTTCTTTGCTAACTCCGGGGCCGAGGCTAACGAAGCGGCATTTAAACTGGCGCGTTACTACGCCACCAAACGCCACAGCCCGTTCAAAAGCAAGATTATTGCCTTCCATAATGCTTTCCATGGCCGCACGCTGTTTACGGTCTCCGTTGGCGGTCAGCCAAAATATTCCGATGGTTTTGGGCCGAAACCTGCCGATATCATCCACGTGCCGTTTAACGATCTGGCTGCGGTAAAAGCAGTCATTGACGATCACACCTGCGCCATTGTGGTTGAGCCGATTCAGGGAGAAGGGGGCGTGCTGCCCGCAACAGCTGAGTTTATGCAGGGCCTGCGTCAGCTGTGTGATGAACATAATGCGCTGCTGGTGCTGGATGAAGTGCAAAGCGGTATGGGGCGCAGCGGTAAGCTGTTTGCCTATGAACATTATGGCGTACAGCCGGATATCCTCACCACGGCGAAAGCCCTCGGCGGCGGTTTCCCGGTCAGTGCGATGCTGACCACCAATGAGATTGCCTCCGTGATGGCACCGGGAGTACACGGCACCACCTATGGCGGTAACCCGCTGGCCTGTGCGGTCGCTGAAGCGGCGCTCGATATTATTAATACGCCGGAAGTGCTGGAAGGGGTGGCGGAACGTCGTCAGCTGTTTGTTGAAGCGCTTGAGGCGCTGGATGCACGTTTCGATCTGTTCAGCGATATCCGCGGTAAAGGGCTGTTGATTGGTGCGGCGTTAAAACCACAGCATGCAGGGCGCGCGCGCGATCTTCTTAACGCGGCGGCGGAAGCTGGTGTAATGGTGCTGGTGGCAGGAACTGATGTGATGCGTTTTGCCCCTTCACTGGTGATTGAGCCGACCGATATTGCCGAGGGTATGGCGCGGTTTGCTGTGGCCGTCGAAAAAGTATTGGCATAACGGCTGCGGGTGAGCGGCCTGACCCGGGCGAGGCGTGCCTCGCCCCTGTGTGGTGTCGTATTGCCATATTGCCTGACCCGGACGAGGCGTGCCTCGCCCCTGCGTGGTGTCGTGTTGCCATATTGCCTGACCCGGGCGAGGCGTGCCTCGCCCCTACGTAGTGTCGTGTTGCCATATTGCCTGACCCGGGCGAGGCGTGCCTCGCCCCTACGTGGTGTCGTATTGCCATATTGCCTGACCCGGGCGAGGCGTGCCTCGCCCCTGCGTGGTGTCGTATTGCCATATTGCCTGACCCGGACGAGGCGTGCCTCGCCCCTGCGTGGTGTCGTGTTGCCATATTGCCTGACCCGGGCGAGGCGTGCCTCGCCCCTACGTAGTGTCGTGTTGCCATATTGCCTGACCCGGGCGAGGCGTGCCTCGCCCCTACGTGGTGTCGTATTGCCATATTGCCTGACCCGGGTGAGGCGTGCCTCGCCCCTGCGTAGTGTCGTATTGCCATATTGCCTGATCCGGACGATGCATCGGCTCTGCGTGGTGTCGTATTGCCATATTGCCGTAGGGGTCAGGCATGCCTGACCCGCATTTATTGCGATTTACGCAATTTTCGTGACAACCATTGGCCATGTTGCGGGCGCTGGCTCCACGTCAGCGATGAAATGGTGTGCATCACACTAAGATGACCAAGAATTCGCTTTATGTGTCGCTCAAGGATGGTGACCGGCCCTTGATGGAAATCCTCCGGTGCGTCCAGCACATTACTGCCTGAATCTGGCCCGTCATACTCCAGACGCTGCTGACAGCGCTGAAGTGCAATTTCGCAGGATTGCAGATAGCGCTCTGCCAGCGATGGCGTCAGCATGGTATGTTCGCGCGCCAGAATTGTCATGGCGTTGATATGCTCGACGATAAACTGACTGTGCGTAACCCAAAGCTGCATATCTGCCAGATAGCGGGAATTAAAGGCCGGTTCCTGCATTGCCTGATGTAGTGAATTAAACAGCGCATTGTGTGCCTGATTCACCCGCATCCTCTGGTAGGCCAGCTTCACCGCATCCTGTTCGTTACCCAATAACAGCTGCAATGCCTCCTGATAAGCCTCCAGCGCATCGTGAGCGTTCTGACGCATCAAACCGCTCTGCCACTGCGGCCACAGCCAGATCATGCCACCAAAGGCTATCAGGCAGCCCATTATCGTATCCATCAATCGGGGCAGCAGGAACTGGGCTCCGTTCAGCGACAGCAGTTGCAATGTGTAAACCGCAGTGACGGTGAACCCCACCGTTGCCCAGCCGTAAAACTTGCGGATAAACAGATAGCTCACCAGGGTGATCAGCAGCATCACCAGTAATATCCAGGACTCTGGCGCATGCAGGCCGAGAGTCACGGCAGCAATCGCCAGCCCGGCCAGCGTTCCCAAAGCCCTGTGCTGAATCCGTACCCGGGTTGCACTGTAGCCGTTGAGGCTGACAAACATCACTGTCATCAGTACCCAGTAAGGTTTTGGCAGGTTGAAGAACAGCGCCAGTGAACTGGCAAAGGCCAGCATCACCGCATAACGCGCGGCAGTGCGCAGGGCTGAAGATTTTAACGACAGGTAATTTTTCAACGCAGGAAGCAGCGGCAGGCGGCGCTGGCGATCGGCCATCAGGTCACGGCGGTACAGTGGACGCTGGGTACGCAGCACGCGGGCGATGCGGCTGAAGTGGTAGTAGCAGAAGTGGCCGACCGGATTATCCGGATGCTGACGGGAGATCTTCTCCAGTGCCTGAAGCTGTTTCTCCATGGTGAAACGCTCTGGAAAACGGTGGTAGAGAATGTCGTCGGCCAGCACGCGCAGGCGGGCGGCGATGGTTTGCGCATTCCAGCGGATCACCGCCTCGGCGTGGCTCTGCTCCACCAGCTTCTGCACCTCCTCCGGCTGATGCAGGCTGACCGCTATATGCTCCTGTAAATCAAGCGCCACCTGAAATGCCCGTGTCAGACGCTGGTAGTGGCTATCGCGGCTGGCCGAAAGCATATGCATCTGTTGGTAGCAGGTATTAATCAGATCGACGGCTTTTTGCTGGCGCGCCAGCAGCGGTGGCAAGGCAGTTTGCGGGTCGGTAAGCCGGGTAAGCAGGCTATATTTGGCTTCGCAATAGTCGGCAAGTTCCCGATACAGCAGGCTGAGTGTTTCACGCATCGGCTGCTCTTTCCACAGCCTGAACCAGAACCAGTTAAAAGCGCCGTACCAGACAGTGCCAAGAATATAGAGCAGCGGCGGCTGCCACATTGGCATGCGTCCGGCCAGGCTGAGGGTGAAGATAGCGGCAATCAGCGATGCGGGAAGCAGACGTGCGTGCAGCGGGCTGATCTCACCGGTGACGCCAAGCAGTAGCGCCATCACCAGCAGGATCAGCGGTAGGGGAACCCCTTCGGCACCAGCGTATTGAATCAAAAAGCTGCTGAAGGCAAACAGGCAGCCTCCGACGATCAGGCGTTTAAAGAAACGCTTGTGCGGGGTATCAAGACCAGCATTGTTACAGCAGGCAGGAACTAAAGAGAACAGCAGGCCGTTTTGCAGATGGCCGAGCATCCAGCCGATCGCCACAGGTAAACAGAGCACCAGCGTCTGCCTGAGTGCATAGTTCACTTCGGGATGATAGATGATTCTCCGCCACATGAGCCACACCAAATAAAAACGGCGCGACAGGGGGTCGCGCCGTGGGTTCAGAGCCGGTTAACGTGTGCCGTAAACAACGATGGTTTTACCATGTGCGGAGATCAGGTTCTGATCTTCCAGCATTTTCAGAATACGACCTACGGTTTCACGGGAGCAGCCGACGATCTGGCCGATCTCCTGACGGGTGATTTTAATCTGCATACCATCCGGGTGAGTCATGGCATCCGGTTGTTTCGCCAGATTCAGTAACGTCTGGGCGATGCGTCCGGTCACATCAAGGAAAGCTAAGTTACCCACTTTCTCTGAGGTGACTTGCAGGCGACGCGCCATCTGTGAAGACAGGCGCATCAGAATGTCAGGATTCACCTGAATCAACTGACGGAATTTTTTATAGGAAATTTCAGCCACTTCACAGGCTGTTTTCGCACGTACCCACGCACTACGCTCCTGCCCCTCTTCAAAGAGACCCAGTTCGCCAATAAAGTCGCCCTGGTTGAGGTAGGAGAGGATCATCTCTTTGCCTTCTTCATCCTTGATTAACACCGCTACCGATCCTTTAACGATATAGTAGAGGGTTTCCGCCTTCTCACCCTGATGAATCAGAGTGCTTTTGGATGGATATTTGTGAATATGGCAATGAGACAGGAACCATTCGAGAGTAGGGTCTGTTTGCGGTTTGCCGAGAACCATTCGCTGTTATCCTCTGTTGTAATCGTGCCTAAATATACCCTTCATCTACGAGTGACAGAGGCGTTGCCGCCGAACTGCTGCGCGAGGAGGCTGGATATACAGGGCTAAATCCCTGCCAGGCGTTGAAATAGTCAAGCGTTCCCATAGGAAATTTGTACGGGCCTCTGTTAGGAGCATGGCTCGAGCTGTCGTCCCGTTTTTACTGTGCATTCTCATGCCAGTAAAATATTGCAGCCTCGTTTGTAGCACAGCTTTACAAGACTGTCTTCTGTTGTCTCGCTTCAGCATAGTTGTAAAACGGCGGCGTTGCCGTTTTTGTTAGCGCAGCGTACTCTTTCTGCACTGGTTCAATGAGAGGATTTTGCGATGCATGCACGAGTTAAGTGGGTTGAAGGAATGACGTTTTTGGGAGAATCCTCCTCAGGCCATCAGATTCTGATGGATGGAAATGCAGGGGATAAAGCTCCCAGCCCGATGGAAATGGTGCTGATGGCGGCCGGGGGCTGTAGTGCTATCGACGTGGTGTCTATTTTGCAGAAAGGCCGTAACGATGTCGCCGACTGTGAGGTTAAACTGACGTCAGAACGCCGTGAAGAGGCTCCACGCATTTTCACCCATATCAACCTGCACTTTATTGTCAGCGGCAAGGCTCTGGGCGATAAAGCGGTATCACGTGCGGTCGATCTCTCCGCAGAGAAATATTGCTCAGTGGCGATTATGCTGGGGAAAAGCGTGGAGATCACCCACAGCTATGAAGTGATAGAGCTGACCTGATAGTGATGATTTAATCCAATCGGCGGTCTTATCAGGCCGCCCGAAACTGATGCAGCTTGCCGTGATCTTCCCCTCCCTGTTTCGATTTGTCCCCTTTGATAGCCAATTTTCTGCACATCATGCGGAACGGTAACTACCCGCATTTCACGCCACAGCGAGTGGATGACTCCAGCAGTATATTTTTCCTTGTTTTGCTTTCTTTCTTGCTGGCCTGCGGGCTGGTTAAACGAACGTCCGGGTTGTCTGGTTTGTGGTCTTAACCTTGCAACCAATCAAGGAGCACTGATGAATACTGAGAGTTTAATTCACGATGTCACATCAAAGGTACTGCAATGGCGGCGTCATATTCACGCAAACGCTGAACTCTCTTTTCATGAGCAGGGAACGGCAGATTATGTTGCCGCTGAACTGGCAAAGTTTGGCCCGTTAACCCTCACCCGGCCGACGCCAAATAGCGTGCTGGCAGAGCTTGCCGGGCCGCATGGCGACCGCTGTATTGCTTTACGTGCAGATATGGATGCCTTACCCATTGAAGAGTTGAACCAGGAGGCGTTTACCTCGCATAACCATGGGGTAATGCATGCATGTGGGCACGATTCGCATACGGCCATGCTGATGGGGGCCGCGTGGGTGCTGTGCCAGCAGCAGGAGAAGATTAACGGAAAAGTGCGCTTTATTTTTCAGCATGCAGAAGAGGTGCCGCCCGGAGGGGCCAGCGAGCTGGTGAAACTGGGCGTACTGGATGGGGTAGCGCAGATCTTTGGTTTACATGTGTTTCCAGGATTACCTACCGGAAAAGTGGCGATAAAAGAGGGGGTATTCAGCGCGGCCTGCGATAACTTCGATCTGATTATCCAGGGCAAAGGTTCTCATGCTGCGATGCCGCAGGACAGTACCGACCCGCTGGTGCTGGGGGCTGGGGTGGTGCAGGCGTTACAGCAGATTGTGTCGCGCCGGCTGGATGCCAACGATGGCGCAGTGCTGAGTGTCGCGAGTTTTATGGCTGAGGGAGGCTATAACGTGATCCCTGATAAGGCGCACCTGCGCGGTACGCTGCGTACCCTGAGTCAGCATAACCGTACCTGCATTCCGCAGATGGTATCTCAACTGCTGGATGGTATGACGCAGGCCGTAGGTGCCAGCTATGTGCTCAAATGGACGCCGGGTTACACCATGGGGGTCAATCACCCGGACGCCTGCCGCATCGCTGAGGAGAGTGTGAAGGCGGCGCTGGGAAAAGAGGCGTTGCAGAGCATGCATAGCCCGATGTTTGGCTGCGAAGACTTCTCGGCCTATCAGCAGGTGGTGCCGGGCTGTTTCCTGTGGGTTGGCTCGGGTAATAAACAAAAAGGCACCTGCTGGGGACTGCATAACCCCCATTTCCGTCTTGACGAAGATGTTCTGAAAATAGGGGTCAGTCTGCATACTGCACTGATTCATCGACTGCTGATCAAGGCGTAATGGCCGGGGCCGGGTCAGCCGATTTTCTTACCTTCGATCAGACGCTTGACCAGCGGCCCCATAATCAGCTCCATTGCCAGCCCCATTTTCCCACCCGGCACTACCAGGGTTTTAATATGGGAGATAAACGATCCCTGTATCATCGACAGAAGATAAGGGAAGTCGATATCCTCCAGCCCCTGGAAGTGGATCACCACAAAACTTTCATCCAGCGACGGGATGCCGCGTGCGGCGAAGGGGTTTGAGGTATCTACCGTTGGTACGCGCTGGAAGTTGATATGAGTGCGGGAGAACTGGGGCGTAATAAAGTTAATGTAGTCCTCCATTGAACGCACTACCGAATCCATCACGGCTTCGCGCGAATGGCCGCGTTCACCGGTGTCCCGCACCAGCTTCTGGATCCACTCCAGGTTGACGATAGGCACCACGCCGACCAGCAGGTCGACTTTTTCGGCCACATTGTGCTGCGGTGTCATCACTCCGCCATGCAATCCTTCATAAAACAGCACGTCGGTGGGTTCAGGCAGCGGCTGCCAGGGTGTGAAAGTGCCCGGTACCTGATTCCACGGCACCGCTTCATCATAGGTATGCAGATACTTACGCGACTTACCGCTGCCGCTGCGGCCATATTCAGTGAACGTCTGTTCCAGCAGGCCGAAATCATTGGCTTCCGGGCCAAAATAGCTGACGTGTTTACCCATATCGCGCGCTTTGCGGATCGCCATATCCATTTCCGGACGGGTAAAACGGTGGAAACTGTCCCCTTCGACCTCAGCGGCGCGCAGATTAAGCTGCTGAAATATCTTCCTGAAGGCCAGGCTGGTGGTGGTGGTTCCCGCACCGCTGGAACCCGTGACGGCGATAACCGGATGTTTGGCTGACATAACGCACTACTCCCTCAGAGAGATCTTACTGACGGATCATAGGTAACATGTTTTCCCCGTCAAAGTCATCAATGCTTAATTGCGAAACTGGCTGCGCGGCATGATGTTGACGGACTCATGCAGTTCAGACCACACCAGCACCACTTCGCCACTGTGGAGCTGGCGGCGCACATCATCCACCTTCTGTTTTAGCGACCGCTCCTGCTCGCCGTAATCGGTGCCTTCGCGCAGCACAAAGGATTCAATCAGGTTATCGAGGGTTTCGTTATCCAGGTCTTTCCACGGAATAATCATTATTTCTCCAGCCAGGGGGTAAGCCACTGAGGTATACGCTGCTCCAGCCACATAGTCGGTTTGCGCAGCGTACCGCCGACAAAGCCAACATGGCCGCCGTGCTGTGTGAGCTGATACTCAACGCAGGCGGGCAGCATGGCTGAGTCCGGGATCACCTCAGGGGTCATAAATGGATCGTCTTTGGCGTGAATCACCAGCAACGGTTTTCGCACGCCCGGCAGCAGCGGCAGAGCGCTGCAACGGCGATAGTAGTCGGTGGCATCATCAAAGCCGTGCGCGCGAGCGGTAATCGCATCGTCAAAGTCGCGCAGCAGACGCAGCGATTTTAACTGGGCCATGTCCACGGGCAGAGTTCCGGGCCATGCGCGAAGTTTACGTTCGGCATTCTGTTTTAACAGCCCCAGCAGATAGCGCTGATAGACGCGGGAAAATCCCTGCTCCAGCCGCTGGCTACAGGGTTCCAGCATCAGTGGAGCAGACACCACCACGCCAGCATCCAGCAGGCACTCCTCTCCCTGTCTGCCCATCAGGCAGGCCAGCATATTGCCACCCAGCGAAATTCCAACCGCAGCGGTAGGAACCCGGCCCCACTCATCGCGCAGCCATTGCAGAAAGTAGCTGGCATCCCCGGTCTCGCCGGAATGATAGATACGGTTGAGCCGGTTAGGCACGCCGCTACAGCCGCGAAAGTGCATCACCACGCCAAGCCAGCCGCGATCTTTCCACGCCTGCAACAGACCGTGTGCATAAGGGCTGTGGAAGCTGCCCTCCAGCCCGTGGAACAGTACGACACGAGGTTTATCACGCGCGCTGGCCGGGTCTTCACTCCACGCCAGATCAACAAAGTCGCTGTCCGGCAGCGTCAGACGCTGCCAGTGGGGTTGCAGAGTAATACGACGGCGCAACAGCCGTGGCAATATCGTTTGCAGATGCGGGTTGCTGGCGCCCGGTAATGGGCGGAAAGCGTTATCTGTCATGGCACTAAAAATTATCGGGGAAGAGCTTGTAGGATCCATAGCACGCTGTTAGCTTCGTCAGGTTGTTAATTTTTCAGAGGGGTGGGAGCACCCGTTCTATGGAACTGAGTCTGTTTTTATCCATGTTAGGTTTTCTCTGGGTCGCAGCGATCACGCCCGGCCCTAATAATATGTTACTCACCGCCTCAGGTGCTAATTTTGGTTTTTTGCGCTCTCTGATGTTGCTGATAGGCATAATGATCGGCATGCAGGTGATGCTGCTGATGGTTGCCTTTGGCGTAGGTGGTTTAATTCTGCTTTACCCTTCCCTTCATCTGTTCCTCAAGATAGCAGGCAGTGTTTACCTGCTCTGGCTGGCGTGGAAGATCGGTACTGCCGAATATGAAAAACTGGAAACGAACAATGCTCCTGCCGCACCGATGCCGTTCTGGCAGGGCGGGCTGTTGCAGCTGATCAATCCAAAAGCCTGGCTGATGGCGCTCGGTGCTGTCGCCAGCTTCAGTCTGGCAGGTGAAGCCTACCGCAGTTCGGTAATTGCTATCAGTATTGGTATGGCGCTGGTCAATGTGGTTTCCGGTGTGATCTGGTTAGGCTTCGGTACGCTGATAGGGCGCATTCTGCGTAGTCGCCGCGCCTGGACTATTTTCAACGTATTTATGGGGGGGTTAACGGCGGGGTGTGTTTTGCTCATCTGGCACTGACAACGCCTGTACACCGCTGCGACGGCGTTGCTGCGCCGTCTCGCCATGCTCACATACTGATGTATGCTGCGCTTGCTTAACGTCTGGCGCCTTGTCTCGCTGGCGTACAGGCGTTGTCCTGTCGACGATGTACACCCA
Source organism: Erwinia sorbitola (assembly GCF_009738185.1). Taxonomy (NCBI): domain Bacteria; kingdom Pseudomonadati; phylum Pseudomonadota; class Gammaproteobacteria; order Enterobacterales; family Erwiniaceae; genus Erwinia; species Erwinia sorbitola. The sequence continues at coordinate 388,766 of NZ_CP046509.1, forward strand.
GTTACGGCGTTACTGCGCCGTCTCGCTATGGTTACATACTGATGTATGCTGCGCTTGCTTAACGTCTGGCGCCTTGTCTCGCTGGCGTACAGGCGTTGTCCTGTCGACGGTGTACACCGCAGTTACGGCGTTACTGCGCCGTCTCGCCATGGTCACATACTGATGAGTGCTGCGCTTGCTTAACGTCTGGCGCCTTGTCTCGCTGGCGTACAGGCGTTGTCCTGTCGACGATGTACACCGCAGTTACGGCGTTGCTGCGCCGTCTCGCCATGGTCACATACTGATGAATGCTGCGCTTGCTTAACGTCTGGCGCCTTGTCTCGCTGGCGTACAGGCGTTGTCCTGTCGACGATGTACACCGCAGTTACGGCGTTGCTGCGCCGTCTCGCCATGGTCACATACTGATGAATGCTGCGCTTGCTTAACGTCTGGCGCCTTGTCTCGCTGGCGTACAGGCGTTGTCCTGTCGACGATGTACACCCAGTTACGGCGTTACTGCGCCGTCTCGCCATGGTCACATACTGATGAATGCTGCGCTTGCTTAACGTCTGGCGCCTTGTCTCGCTGGCGTACAGTAGTGCGTATAGTAGTTGCCACCTCGACGATGTGAATCCCCTGAACCACCGCCTTTGCGGTGGTTTTTTATTGCAGCGGATTAAACCCATTTTTCGGCAAACCAATTCACAATTCCTCCTAAGTAATTTTTGATATAAAAAAGAAGTTTTAATTACTTTATTACGATAGTCGCGCCCGGTTACAAAGGTGGTGTTCACCTATAACTATAATTTTTTGGAGCGGGCTATGGCGGGTAAATTCACACTTTCAATTCTGGCAGCGGCGCTGTCACTGACAGCACTCAGCGTTCAGGCGGTGGATGTCACCATCGCCTATCAGACATCGGCAGAACCGGCGAAAGTCGCGCAGGCTGACGGCACTTTTGCTAAAGAGAGCGGCGCAAAAGTTGACTGGCGTAAATTCGACAGCGGTTCCAGCGTCATTCGTGCTCTGGCCTCCGGTGATGTGCAAATTGGTAATATTGGCTCCAGCCCGTTGGCGGTGGCCGCCAGTCAAAAACTGCCGATCGAAGTGTTCCTGCTGGCCTCGCAGCTGGGTAACTCCGAAGCGCTGGTGGTGAAAAAAGAGATCAGGGAGCCAAAAGACCTTATCGGTAAGCGTATCGCGGTACCGTTTATTTCTACCACTCACTACAGCCTGCTGGCGTCATTAAAACACTGGGGTATTAAGCCCGGCCAGGTACAGATTATTAACCTGCAACCTCCGGCAATTCTTGCTGCCTGGCAGCGTGGTGATATCGATGGCGCTTACGTCTGGGCACCTGCTGTGAATCAGCTGGAGAAAGACGGCAAGGTGCTGACTGACTCTGCTCAGGTCGGGAAATGGGGATCGCCAACGCTGGATGTCTGGGTGGTGCGTAAAGACTTCGCGCAGCAACATCCGGAAGTGGTTACCGCCTTTGCCCGCAGTGCGCTGGAGGCGCAAAAAGCCTATCTCGATAATCCACAGCAGTGGCTGAAACAGGAAGAAAACCTGACTAAGCTCTCGCGCTTTAGCGGGGTACCGAATGCCGATGTTCCGGTTCTGGTGGAAGGGAATACCTATCTGACCGCAAAGCAGCAGGTGGACCAGCTTAACGGCCCGGTTAACAAGGCGATTGTAGATACCGCACAGTTCCTGAAAGAGCAGGGCAAGGTACCGTCAGTGGCTACCGATTACAGCAGCTATGTGACCGACCGCTTTGTAAAACCACTCGCACAATAACAGGAGCCAGAACCATGCTGTCAGTCTCTCATCTTCGCGCCAGCTATGCAGGACAGCTGGCATTACAGGATATCAACCTGTCGATCGGCAACGGAGAGCTGGTGGTGGTTCTGGGGCCTTCCGGCTGTGGCAAGACCACGCTGCTGAACCTGATTGCCGGTTTTATTCCGGCAGATAGCGGCAGTATCACGCTGGACGGCCAGCCGGTCACCGGGCCGGGAGCCGACCGTGGCGTGGTGTTTCAACATGAAGGGCTGCTGCCGTGGCGCAACGTGCTCGATAACGTGGCCTTCGGGCTACAGCTGGCGGGAGTGGAGAAGAATGTCCGCCGAGAGATAGCCAGCAAGATGCTGAAAAAAGTGGGGCTGGAAGGGGCCGGAAAACGCTTTATCTGGCAGCTTTCCGGCGGCATGCGCCAGCGCGTTGGCATCGCCCGTGCGCTGGCGGCGGATCCTCGTTTGCTGCTGCTGGACGAACCTTTCGGCGCGCTCGACGCTTTTACCCGCGAACAGATGCAGGAGCTGTTGCTGACGCTTTGGCGCGATAGTGGCAAACAGATCCTGCTGATTACTCACGATATTGAAGAGGCGGTGTTTCTCGCCAGTGAACTGATCCTGCTGTCACCAGGGCCTGGACGCATTGTTGAACGACTATCCCTCGACTTTGGCCGTCGTTATGCGGCAGGAGAACCCTGCCGCGTTATTAAATCCGATCCTGCGTTTATTGAACGCCGTGAATATGTCCTCAGTCGGGTGTTTCAGCAGCGCGAGGTATTTGCATGAGCTCTCTGATTACTGAAAAAAGTACTGTGCGTCGTCTGAGACTGCGCTGGCCGCTATCACGTCAGCTGACCCTTAGTCTGGGAACGCTGCTGGTACTGCTGACAGTGTGGTGGGCGGTGACCGCCTTACAGCTGATCGCACCGCTGTTTCTGCCGCCACCGCAGCAGGTGTTACACCAGCTGCTTACCATCGCCAGCCCCGCCGGATTTATGGACGCTACGCTATGGCAGCATCTGGGAGCCAGCCTGACGCGCATTATCGTTGCCCTGCTGGCTGCCACGCTGATTGGCGTACCGGTGGGTATTTTTATGGGGCTGAATGATACCGTTCGCGGCATTCTGGATCCGCTGATTGAGCTTTATCGTCCGGTGCCACCGCTAGCCTATCTGCCGCTGATGGTGATCTGGTTTGGCATTGGCGAAACCTCGAAGATATTACTGATCTACCTGGCGATTTTCGCACCGATAGCTATGTCGGCGTTGGCCGGAGTGCAAAGCGCCCAGCAGGTGCGCCTGCGGGCGGCGCGCTCCCTCGGTGCCAGCCGCTGGCAAGTGCTGTGGTATGTGATCCTGCCCGGTGCATTGCCGGAGATCCTCACCGGAATTCGTATTGGTCTTGGCGTCGGCTGGTCGACGCTGGTGGCCGCAGAACTGATCGCCGCTACCCGCGGGCTGGGCTTTATGGTGCAGTCTGCCGGGGAGTTTCTCGCTACCGATGTGGTACTGGCGGGTATTGCGGTGATCGCCCTGATTGCTTTTGCGCTGGAGCTGGGGCTGCGTGCCTTGCAGCGCCGCCTCACCCCCTGGCATGGAGTACAACAATGAACGAACGAATTAAAATTCAGCCCCTTGGCCCCTATATCGGCGCGCTGGTCAGTGATGTAAACCTGACCCGCCCGTTAAGCGATGCCCAGTATGAGCAGCTTTATCATGCTCTGATCCGCCATCAGGTGCTGTTCCTGCGCGATCAGCCGCTGACTCCGCAACAGCAGCGTCAGCTGGCGGCCCGTTTTGGCGATCTGCATATTCATCCGGTCTACCCTCATGCGCCGGGCGTGGAGGAGATTATCGTGCTGGATACCCATGATGATAATCCGCCAGATAACGATAACTGGCATACCGATGTCACCTTTATTGAAACTCCGCCAGCCGGGGCAATTCTTGCGGCAAAACAGCTGCCAGAAACCGGAGGCGATACGCTGTGGACCAGCGGTATTGCTGCTTATGAAGCGTTATCTGAACCGTTCAAAGTGTTGCTGAATGGTTTGCAGGCCGAGCATGATTTCCGCAAAGCCTTCCAGGAGTATAAATATCGCGGCAGTGAAGAAGATCATCAGCGCTGGCTACAGGCAGTGGCGAAGAATCCGCCAGTGTTACATCCGGTAATCCGCACCCATCCTGTCAGCGGTAAAAAGGCGTTGTTCGTTAACGAAGGCTTTACCACACGCATCGTCGGGCTGAAAGAGAAGGAGAGTGATGCGCTGCTGCACTTCCTGTTTGCGCATGTTACCAAACCTGACTTCCAGGTACGCTGGCGCTGGCAGGTGGGTGATGTGGCCATCTGGGATAACCGCGTGACGCAGCATTATGCCAATGCGGATTATTTACCGGCACGCCGCATCATGCACAGAGCAACGATATTAGGGGACAAGCCCTTTTAATTGTCGCTCATCAGGTTGCGTGAAAAGTTATGGATATCAACGCCGGGCTTAAGGCGATACAGTTTGGCCCTGCGTGCCCCGGTGGCCACACTCTCACCGGTTTCCTCGAACATCTCTGATGCTTCAAAGCGGCGAATCAGACTCTTACGCTGCACCGGACGGTCAAGGATGGTTTCGGTCACGTCCTGTAGCTGGGTGAGAGTAAAGGCGGCAGGCAGGCAGTAAACCGGCAGCATGGAGTAGAGCGTTTTCTGCCGCAGCCGTTGCAGCGCTTTGGCAATAATCTGCTGGTGGTCAAAGGCAATGTCATTGCGCAGCGCCAGTCCGGCGAGCGGTCGCCACTGAACATCACTGACGTCATTACTCTCTGTGCGGCAGTTTTCAGCGGCGATCAGCGCATACCAGGCGGTGGTGAGGCTCCAGCCACGCGGATCGCGATCAGGGCCAGAGAAGGTCGCCAGCTGCTCCAGCCACGGTGGATTGACGGTGGTTTTTTCGCGCAGCTTACGCAGCGCCGTGGCGCGCGTGGAGTCGTCCTGCTGCATATCAATAAACCCCCCAGGTAACCCCCACCAGCCACGCTGCGGATGATTGGCACGTTGTACCAGCAGTACGCACAGCTGCTCCTGCCACAGCGTAAACAGCACGCTGTCGACGGTGACAATCGGCGATGCATAGCGTGTGGCGTCGTACTGTGCCAGATACTCTTGTTCAGATGTCATACTTTTTATCCGCAGGAAGTGTCGCTCGGACACATTATCAGCCCCACCGTACTGATTCAATCATGCCGTACGGCCGGAAAAATAAAAAATCTCAATAATCAGCGTGTTAATAAAAACCTCCAGGTTCAGCTTACTTTTTTCTTGTTAATTAGTGTCTCTTGGACAATTATATAAGTGTCCTTGAGACATTAATTAACCCCGGAGCCAGCGATGATGAAACTGCAATTGATAGTAGAGGGTCAGGAGATGGCGCTGGAAAGCGGACGCTTCCCTGACGGAGCGGTCTGGGCGCGGGTGCTATCGCCGCTGGATCCACAGGCCAAAACTCTGACAATGCGTGCCAGCGCGATGCAAACCCTGGATGACCTGATGCTGGTGGCACAGGTGCTTGATGCCGTACGCCAGCGCTGTCTGCTGCGCCAGACCATCCTGGAACTGCCGTGGCTGCCCTATGCCCGCCAGGATCGCTCTATGCGTGACGGTGACAGCTTTGCTCTTAAGGTGTTCGCCGGATTTCTTAATCAGCTGCGCTTTGACCGTGTGGTGGTTCTTGACCCGCACAGCGATGTGGCAGCCGGAGTGGTTGACCGTCTGGTGGCTATTCCGCAGCATCGCTGCCTGACACACAGCCGTACGCTGGTGGAGAAGCTGGCGCAGGGCATGATGCTGATCGCTCCGGATGCGGGGGCTTTGAAGAAGGTGCACGCGCTGGCGCAGCAGGTAAATGCTGCGGATTACGGCATTCTTGGTAAGCACCGTGATATAGCCAGCGGTGCACTGAGCGGATTTGAACTGCTGAAAGGGAACGTGGCGAACCGGGATGTGCTGATTGCCGACGACCTGTGTGATGCCGGAGGTACTTTTATCGGATCGGCGGCGGTACTGCGTGCCGCCGGAGCACGCTCTGTCAGCCTGTATGTTACCCACGGCCTGTTCAGTAAAGGCGTTGATCATCTGCTGAATCAGGGTATTGACCACATCTGGAGCACCACCTCACTGACTGGTGATGAACTGGCGCAGGATCGTGTTGAACTGATTGATATCGCAACCATTTACCGCAGTGAAGGAGCATTCCATGCAAATTAATCCGATTCTGGCTATCGACGGCTATAAGACCTCACACCGCGAGCAGTATCCACAGGGAACTAACCGTGTTTACTCAAACTTTACGCCGCGCGGCAATCGTTATTTTCACTCGCCGCTGGCGGATGATTCGCTGGTATTCTTCGGGTTACAGGGCTTTTTACAGTGGTTTATGGTCGATCTGTTTAACGATAAATTCTTTGCACAACCGGAAGAGCAGGTCGTGGGCGAGTACCAGCAGCTGATGGACAGCTACCTCGGCAAAAATAGCGTCAGCGTTGAGCACATTCGCGCACTGCACCGTCTTGGTTATTTGCCGCTGGCGATTAAAAGCCTCGATGAAGGCAGCAAAGTGCCGATGAAAATTCCGGTACTGACCATTACCAATACCGTGGATGAGTTTTTCTGGCTGGTTAACTATCTGGAAAGCGTAATGTCGGCGGAACTGTGGAAATCATCCACCAATGCCACCGTGGCGCATCACTATCGTCAGATCTGCCAGCGCTGGGCGGAACGCACCTGTGACGATAGCGCACATATCGATTTTCAGTGCCATGACTTCTCGTTTCGCGGGATGTCCGGGTTGCATGATGCCGCACAGTCTGGCGTTGGCCATCTGCTGAGTTTTACCGGTACCGACAGCCTGCCGTCGATTCTTTACGCGCAGCAATACTACACGCCTGCGGCAGGGACGTTTATTGCCGGTAGTATTCCTGCTACTGAGCACAGCGTGATGTGTATGGGGGAAGAGCAGGGGGAGATTGCTACTTTCCGCCGTCTGCTGACAGAACTTTATCCCGCCGGGTTTGTTTCGGTGGTGTCAGATACCTGGGATTACTGGAAAGTGCTGACTGAATACAGCCGGGAGTTAAAGCCGGAGATTATGGCGCGTGAAGGTCGTCTGGTGTTTCGACCGGACAGCGGCGACCCGGTGGAAATTCTCTGCGGCAGCGGCAATGATGACGATCGCAGCCCGGCGCGCAGCGCGCAGCAAAAAGGATCGGTGGAGGTGCTGTGGGAGATCTTCGGCGGTACGATCAATGCTAAGGGCTACAAAGTGCTGGATCCGCACGTTGGCCTGATTTACGGCGATTCAATTACTCTGGAGCGGGCCAATCTGATCCTTAGTCGCCTTGAAGCCAAAGGCTTTGCCAGCAGTAACGTGGTGTTCGGCGTCGGCTCTTATACCTACCAGTACCATACGCGTGACACCTTTGGTTTTGCCATGAAGGCAACATACGGCGAAGTTAACAGCGTGGGCAGGGAGATTTTCAAGCAGCCGAAAACTGACAATGGCATGAAAAACTCAGCGCGAGGTTTGCTGCGAGTGGTGAGGGATGCGCAGGGTGAGCTGCAACTGCTGGATGGTCAGAGCTGGCAGCAGGAGCAGGGTGGGGAACTGAAACTCCGCTTTCTTAATGGGAAACTGCATAACGTTGAGGATTTAACCGTGCTGCGCCAGCGTCTGGCGGTGCAGTAACGACATGCGGGTCGGGCATGCCCGACCCCTACGAATGATCATCCTGATAAATCAGGTGTAGCAGGGGCGTGGTACACCGCGCATCATCCCGCTAAATCAGGTGTCGTAGGGGCGTGGCATGCCGCGCCCGGTTGTGTCGCGGAATGCAGCAGCCCGATAAATCAGTGTCGCAGGGGCGTGGCATGCCGCGCCCGGACTCTGTGATATCAGGCGTTCATGAGCGACTCTAACTCTTCCTGTGCTTCAAGCCATTCCATCTCACACTCTTCCAACGCTGACTTCGCTGTTGCCTGCTGTTGCAGCGCGGCGGTCAGATCAGCTTTACGGCTTTGCTCGTAAATAGCCGTGTCGGAGAGCTTTTCTTCAGCATCGGCCAGCTGCGCATGGTGCTTCTCCATCTGCTTCTCCAGTTTCTCAATTTGCTTACGCAATGGTTGAGTCTGGGCGCGCAGTTCGGCATCGCGGCGCTTCTGGTCTTTACGTGCCTGTGCACTGTTGGCACCGTCAGTTTTTGGCGCGGCATCCGCGCTTGCCTGGCGCTGCTGATCGCTTAACCACTGCTGATAATCATCCAGATCGCCTTCAAAGGCTTCTACTTTGCCATCGTGTACCAGGTAGAGATCGTCGGTGGTGGAGCGCAGCAGGTGGCGGTCATGTGACACCACTACCAGCGCACCTTCAAAATCAATCAGTGCTTCGGTCAGGGCCTGACGCATATCAAGATCAAGGTGGTTCGTTGGTTCATCCAGCAACAGCAGGTTAGGGCGCTGCCAGACGACCAGAGCCAGCACCAGGCGCGCTTTCTCACCGCCAGAGAAACGACGGGTCTCTTCGCTCACTTTATCGCCCTGGAAGCCAAAGCCGCCAAGGTAATCACGCAGCTGTTGTTCGAGCACTTTCGGGGCCAGACGCACCAGATGCTGAAGAGGCGACTCGTCGGCGCGCAAAAACTCCAGCTGATGCTGGGCGAAGTAGCCAAGCTTGATACCTTTCGCCAGCCCGATATCGCCCTGTAACGGCGCAAGTTCACCGGCCAGCAGCTTGATCAACGTTGATTTACCCGCTCCGTTACGCCCCAGCAGGCCGATACGTGAACCGGGAACCAGGTTGAGTTTGATCGAGTTGAGGATCTTTCTGTCGCCATAGCCAGCGCTGACTTTTTCCATTTTCAGCAGTGGATTCGGCAGGCTTTCAGGCTCGCGGAAGCTAAAGGTAAACGGGTTATCGACGTGAGCAGGCGCGATTTTCTCCATGCGTTCCAGCATTTTGATACGGCTCTGCGCCTGTTTTGCCTTCGTTGCTTTGGCTTTGAAGCGATCGATAAAGCTTTGCAGATGCGCGACTTTTTGCTGCTGGTGTTCAAACATCGACTGCTGCTGTGCCAGCTTGGTGGCACGCTGAATTTCAAACGAGCTGTAGTTACCGGTGTACTCGAAGATAGACTCCTGCTCGATATGCAGGATCTTGTCGATTACCGGGTCAAGGAAGTCGCGGTCGTGCGAAATCAGAATCAGCGTACCTGTGTAGCTTTTCAGCCAACGCTCCAGCCAGATTACCGCATCCAGATCGAGGTGGTTGGTCGGTTCGTCAAGCAGCAGCAGGTCAGAGCGGCAGATCAGCGCCTGCGCAAGGTTAAGGCGCATACGCCAGCCGCCGGAGAAATCACTCACCGGGCGCTGTAGCTGTTCCTGGGTAAAGCCGAGACCGTCGAGCAGACTGGCGGCGCGTGACTGGATAGTCCATGCCTGAACTGCATCCAGTTTACCGTGCAGTGTGGCGATGGCGTGTCCATCATTAATCTGATTTGCGTGCGCTAATTCAGATTCCAGCTGGCGAAATTCTCGATCGCCATCGATAACATATTCAATGGCGGGAACGTCGAGCGCCGGAGTTTCCTGGTTGACCCACGCCAGCGACCAGCTGCCGGGATAACTGAAGCTGCCCGCATCGGCGCTTATCTCGTTTTTCAGCAGCGCCAGCAGCGTGGATTTACCGCAGCCATTTTTGCCCACCAGACCCACTTTTTGGCCTGGATTAATCGTAGCCGATGCGTTGTCCAGCAGTACGCGGACACCGCGACGAATTTGTAACGAGGAGAATACAATCATAAGCGCCGTAAGTTCAGAGTATGTTAAATTACACCATCATAATCAGTTTATCGGAATCAAGTAGTTCCGTTGCGTCGAGCATGGTAGCGGAAATAACCCGCCATGACGACGATTTGGAGGGGAATGATGTCGCAGCCGCCTAAAGTCCTGCTGTTGTACGCCCATCCGGAGTCTCAGGATTCGATTGCCAATCGCGTTTTGTTGCAGCCGGCTCATTATCTGGAAAATGTGACGGTGCATGACCTGTACGCACATTACCCAGATTTCTTTATTGATATTCATCGTGAGCAGCAGCTGCTGCGTGAACACGACATCATCGTTTTTCAACATCCCCTTTACACTTACAGCTGTCCTGCACTGCTGAAAGAGTGGCTGGATCGTGTTTTGTCACGCGGCTTCGCCAGCGGGCCTGGTGGCAATATGCTGGAAGGTAAATACTGGCGCAGCGTCATCACCACCGGTGAGCCGGAAAGTGCCTACCATGCGGAAGGGCTGAACCGTTATCCGATGTCGGACTTTATGAGGCCTTTCGAACTCACGGCGCAGATGTGCCGTATGCAATGGATGACGCCGATGATTATTTACTGGGCGCGTCGGCAGTCTGCTGATGTGTTGAAAAACTATGCGCGCGCCTACGGTGACTGGCTCGCCAACCCGCTGCCGCACGGAGGAGTTTAGATGGAAGGTCAAAGTCTCCTCACCGCAGGGGTTGTGTATCTGTTTGCGGCGGTTATCGCGGTGCCTATCGCCGCCCGGCTGGGAATTGGTGCGGTACTGGGTTACCTGCTCGCGGGGATAGCTATCGGTCCCTGGGGCATTGGTTTTATCAGCGACGTTGATGAGATCCTCCACTTCTCCGAACTGGGCGTGGTGTTTCTGATGTTTATCATCGGACTGGAGCTGAAGCCGTCAAAACTCTGGGAACTGCGGCGTTCGATATTTGGCGTGGGGGCTGCTCAGGTGATCCTGAGCGCGCTGGTGCTGGGCGGTTTACTGTGGCTGACAGACTTCTCCTGGCAGGCGGCCATCATTGGCGGTATTGGCCTGGCGATGTCTTCAACGGCCATGGCGCTGCAACTGATGCGCGACAAAGGGATGAATCGCAATGAGTCCGGGCAACTGGGCTTTTCAGTGCTGTTATTCCAGGATCTTGCGGTGATCCCTGCGCTGGCGCTGGTACCACTGCTGGCGGGTGGGGATAGCGGCCATACAGACTGGATGAAAGTGGGGATGAAGGTGCTGGCCTTCGGCGGGATGCTGGTAGGCGGACGTTATCTGCTGCGACCAATTTTCCGCTTTATCGCTGCTTCCGGCGTGCGCGAAGTGTTTACGGCTGCGGCGCTGCTGCTGGTGCTTGGATCCGCGCTGTTTATGGATGCCCTCGGGCTGTCGATGGCGCTGGGTACCTTTATTGCCGGTATCCTGCTGGCAGAGAGTGAATATCGTCACGAGCTGGAAATTGCGATCGATCCGTTTAAGGGACTGCTGCTCGGGCTGTTCTTTATTTCTGTCGGGATGGCGTTAAATCTGGGTGTGCTCTATACCCATATTGTGGAGATCCTGATTGGCGTTGTGACCCTGGTGGCGGTGAAAACAGCGGTGCTCTATCTGCTGTCGCGCATTTATGGTCTGCGCAGTTCTGAGCGGTTGCAGTTTGCCGGGGTGCTGAGTCAGGGCGGGGAGTTTGCTTTTGTACTGTTCTCGGCGGCGGCCTCTGCTAAATTATTTAGTGGCGATCAAATGCCGCTTTTGCTGGTGACCGTTACGCTGTCGATGATGACCACACCGCTGCTGATGCAGGGCGTGGATAAAATCCTTGAGCGCCGCTTTAATGAAGTGGATGACAGCCAGGAAAAACCGTTTGTAGAAGACGACAAGCCCCAGGTCATTGTGGTGGGCTTTGGGCGCTTCGGACAGGTGGTTGCGCGTTTGCTGATGGCTAATGAAAAACGGATTACGGTACTGGAGCGCGATATCAGCGCCGTCAGCCTTATGCGTAAATATGGTTACAAGGTGTATTACGGAGATGCCACCGAGCTGGAGCTATTACGCGCGGCAGGGGCGGAAACGGCTCAGTCGATCGTGATAACCTGCAACGGCCCGGAGGACGCGATGGAGATTGTGCATCTCTGCCAGCACCATTTTCCGCATTTGCAGATTCTGGCGCGTGCCCGTGGCCGCGTGGAGGCTCACGAACTGTTACAGGCAGGCGTGACGCAGTTCTCGCGTGAGACCTTCAGCAGTGCGCTGGAATTGGGCCGTAAGACGCTGATGGCGCTGGGAATGCATCCGCACCAGGCGTTCCGCGCCCAGCAGCATTTCCGCCGACTGGATATGCGTATGCTGCGTGAGCTGATGCCGAATCATAGCGACAGTCAGCAGATTTCAAGAGTCAAAGAAGCGAGGCGCGAACTGGAGGATATCTTCCAGGCCGAGATGCGGCATGAGAAGCGGCAGTACGATGGCTGGGACGAGGGCAACTGATTTTTGGCTATCTCTCATCGCGATAACGCCAAACAGGTATGGAAAAAATTATGCGTAAACGTTTTATCGCTGGTGCAACCTGTCCGAAGTGCCAGGCTAAAGATACCCTCGCCCTGTGGCGGGAAAATAATATCGATGTGGTGGAGTGTGTGAAATGCGGCCATCAGATGCGAGAAGCCGATAAACAGGCGCGTGAGCAGGTACGCGCTAACGAGCAGGTGATCGGTATTTTTCACCCTGAGTGACATTCTGGCTCAGTTTTTTTATGTTGTACCGTACAGCCGCATTGAAATTCGATACAATCGTCGCCACTTAGAGTCACTAGGCTGACAATTGCAGTCGATGAAACAGGGCTCAAGCTCTCAACGGTTAGGAGTAATCATGAAAGTAGCAAAAGACCTCGTGGTCAGCCTGGCATACCAGGTACGTACAGAAGACGGTGTGTTGGTTGATGAGTCTCCGGTGAGTGCACCGCTGGACTACCTGCACGGTCATGGTTCCCTGATCTCAGGGCTGGAAAAAGCGCTGGAAGATCGTGTGGTCGGTGATAAGTTTGATGTGAATATCGCGTCAAACGATGCATACGGTGCCTACGATGACAACCTGGTGCAGCGTGTTCCTAAAGACGTATTTATGGGCGTTGACGAACTACAGGTAGGCATGCGCTTCCTGGCAGAGACCGATCAGGGCCCGGTGCCGGTAGAAATTACCGAAGTGGAAGATGAGCATGTTGTGGTTGATGGTAACCATATGCTGGCTGGCCAGAACCTGAGCTTCAACGTGGAAGTGATCGCAATCCGTGAAGCAACCGAAGAAGAGCTGGCCCACGGCCACGTTCACGGTGCTGATGGCCATCACCACGACCATGACCACGATCATGGCCATGATCACGGTCAGGGCGGTTGTGGTAATGGCGGCTGTGGTTGCAGCCACTAATATTCCGTCGTCTTTCGTGCCGCAGTTGCGTTAGCTTTTCTTTCGAACCCCGGTGCCATAGTTAACTATGCTCCCGGGGATTCTCAAGTCTCTCTGCCTTACTGCAACACGAAATACTCAGGAATATCAGCAAAAGGTCACCTCTGGGTGGCCTTTTGCGTTTCTCGATCGAAGAATGCGCGAGCCAGTGCTGATGCAAGGCGCAATGCTGTGGGAAAGCGCATTTCACGCGGGCATAGCAACACAGCAGCAGCTCTGCACAGCCATTCTGTTAATAGTGAGGGGGTGGGGTTTCTTCTGACTGATCTGCCAGCATTGACGGTGCTGCCTCTCTAAGCTTATCAGTCAACAGGCGCATCTGATCTCGCAGGCGAGCCATCTCCAATTCGTGCTGTACCACGGTCAGATTCAGCTCTTCAATGGTATGCTCCTGAAACGCCAGTTTACTCTCCATTATCTCCAGCCGTTGCTCCAGCAGTGATTGTTGCATTCTGTTTCCTCTTGTTACTACCGGCCCGATAACTGGACTCGCGAATTGTCCAATTCTAGCGGTAAAATGCAGGCAGAAGTAAGAGTTATGGCGTAAATTGGCCGCCAGAGGTTGAAAAGGCACTAAGTGGCCTCCATCCCTGTATTGAAACTTTCGGATAATCACGCGGTCGGAAGTTAACTTCTAGTTTTTATGGCGAGATTGTTTTGTGATCGCGCCCCCGGTTATATTACAGACCGCAGGTCTGCATACGATTTCCGAGGTGAGATGCTTCGGTTTTGGAGAAATGGATGAAATCACTGTTTAAAGTCACAATGTTAGCTACCACGATGGCCGTCGCGCTGAGTGCACCTCTGGCCATGGCTGCTGATGCAGTTCCGGTTAAGCCAACTGCACCGCAGCAGGCACCGAAAAATGCCGCGTTCAAGAATGATGACCAGCAGTCTGCTTATGCGCTGGGCGCTTCTTTGGGTCGCTACATGGAGAATTCCCTGAAGGAGCAGGAAAAACTGGGTATCACACTGGATAAAGACCAGCTTATCGCAGGTGTTCAGGATGCGTTTGCAAGTAAGAGCAAGCTCACTGACCAGGAAATTGAACAAACACTGCAATCTTTCGAAGGTCGTGTGAAAGGTGCAGCTCAGGCGAAGATGGAAAAAGACGCGAAAGAGAACACCGCTAAAGGTGAAGCTTATGCGACTAAATTCGCTAAAGAAAAAGGCGTGAAGAAAACTGAATCTGGCCTGCTCTACCAGGTAGAGAAAGCAGGTACAGGTGATTCACCAAAAGACAGCGACACCGTTGTTGTTAACTACAAAGGTACGCTGATTGACGGTAAGGAGTTCGATAACTCTTACACCCGTGGTGAGCCACTGTCATTCCGTCTGGATGGTGTTATCCCAGGCTGGACTGAAGGTCTGAAGCACGTGAAGAAAGGTGGCAAGATCAAGCTGGTGATCCCACCGAATCTGGCTTACGGCAAAAATGGTGTTCCGGGTATCCCGGCTAACTCCACCCTGGTCTTCGATGTTGAGCTGCTTGACATCAAACCAGCGGCAAAAGCTGATGAAAACGCAGAGCAGGCCGCTCCGGCCGCCGCTGATGCGAAAGCTAAGAAATAGTCTGACAATCGCCACCTTCGGGTGGCGTTTTTTTTCGCCTTCGCCACTGTATCTGCACCTTCTTTGCGCCAGGTTGTATTAAACGACAAAGGGCAGGACACGCCTTTCCCATATTTGCTAGACTAACCCCCGCGCATTTAAATAAGAAATGAGTCTGCCGGTCGCCTTGTGACAGGCTCTTGTCGATGGGTGGTGTCGTTCATGTCTAATTCTCTTTTCTCCGGTGATACTGCGGATTCGGAGCTGCTTGAGCAGCGACCTTTTACGCCCGGTGATTTCGAAATATTAAAATCCTACGAGGCTGTAGTTGATGGCCTTGCGATGCTGATCGGCTCGCACTGCGAGATCGTGCTGCACTCGCTCGAAGACCTGAAATGCTCTGCGGTGCGCATTGCTAACGGTGAACATACCGGGCGGAAAATCGGTTCACCAATTACCGATCTTGCCCTGCGTATGTTGCATGATATGACCGGGGCTGACAGCAACGTCTCCAAAGCCTACTTTACCCGGGCGAAAAGTGGTGTACTGATGAAATCGGTGACCATTGCTATCCGCAATCGTGAACAGCGCGTGGTTGGCCTGCTGTGCATCAATATGAACCTTGATGTGCCTTTCTCGCAGATTATGGCAACGTTTATGCCGCCAGAAACGCAGGAAGTCGCTTCCTCGGTTAACTTTGCCTCTTCGGTTGAAGACCTGGTAATGCAGACGCTTGAGTTCACTATTGAAGAAGTCAGCGCCGATCGTAACGTTTCAAACAATGCCAAGAATCGTCAGATTGTTCTCAATATGTATGAGAAAGGTATTTTTGATATCAAAGACGCCATTAATCAGGTTGCGGATCGTCTCAATATTTCCAAACACACCGTGTATCTCTACATCCGCCAGTTTAAAAACGGTGATTTCCACGGACAGGATAAGTAATGCGTTTCTGCCTGATGGTCACCGGCCCGGCATACGGCACACAGCAGGCGAGTAGTGCCTGGCTGTTTGCTAATGCGCTGTTGGAGCAGGGGCACGTGCTGGATAGCGTGTTCTTCTATCGGGAAGGGGTGCTGAATGCCAGCCTGCTTAATGCGCCTGCCAGTGATGAATTTGATCTCACCCGCAGCTGGCAAAGTTTGCAGCAAAAACAAGGTGTGACGCTGAATATCTGCGTGGCTGCCGCTTTGCGTCGTGGCATTACCGATCGGCAGGAAGCTGAGAGTCTGGGACTACCGGTAGCTAATCTGGCTGATGGTTTTCAGCTATCAGGCTTAGGGGCGCTGGCTGAAGCTGCGTTAACCTGCGACCGGCTGGTACAGTTCTGATGGCCCGCATAGCATTTATTTTTACCCAGGGACCGCATGGCTCCAGCGCTGGCCGCGAAGGGCTGGATGCGGTTCTGGCTACGTCTGCACTCAGCGACGAAATTGCGCTGTTCTTTGTCAGTGATGGTGTGCTGCAACTAACAAAAGATCAGCAGCCGCAGCAGATCCTGGCGCGTAATTACATTGCGACCTTTGGCGTGTTGCCGTTGTATGATGTTGAGCGCTGCTATCTCTGTGCCGCAGCGCTGGCAGAACGCGGCATTGACCTGACTGCTCCAAGGGTTCTGGCGGCTGAAGTACTGGCACCGGAGGCCCTGCGTGCGCTGTTGAATCATTACGACCGGGTGATGACCTTCTGAGGAACCCATGCTGCATACTCTGATGACCTCACCTTTTCGCATTGACCTGTCTGCTATGCTGCGCTTGCTGGCAGAGGGCGATGACGTTTTACTGCTTCAGGACGGAGTTATCGCCGCAATTGATGGAAGTTCAGCACTTGAAGCGCTGCTGAATGCCCCCATCTCGGTGTATGTGCTTAAGGAAGATCTTGAAGCCCGAGGGCTGGTTGCTCAAATTTCGTCCAGCGTGACAACGGTAAGCTATACTGGTTTTGTTACGCTGGCGGTCAAACATCCGCAACAAATGACCTGGTAAGTACGGTAATCCTGGTTATTTCTTGACTCTTTTTCAGACCAGCCCTAAAATTCTGCGGCCTCGTGATTCCGCGAGGCGGTTTATTACGTGTTTACGAAGCAAAAGCTAAATCCCAGGAGCTATTTAATGGCAACAGTTAACCAGCTGGTTCGCAAACCACGCGTACGCAAAGTTGCAAAGAGCAACGTGCCTGCGCTGGAAGCCTGCCCGCAGAAACGTGGTGTATGTACTCGTGTATATACCACTACCCCTAAAAAACCGAACTCCGCACTGCGTAAAGTATGTCGTGTTCGCTTGACCAACGGTTTTGAAGTTTCTTCTTACATCGGTGGTGAAGGCCATAACCTGCAGGAACACTCCGTGATCCTGATCCGTGGCGGTCGTGTAAAAGACTTGCCAGGTGTGCGTTACCACACCGTTCGTGGCGCGCTGGACTGCTCAGGTGTTAAAGACCGTAAGCAGGCTCGCTCCAAATACGGCGTGAAGAAGCCAAAGGCTTAATGGTTCTCCGTTAAGTAAGGCCAAACGTTTTATCTTAAATGTCATAATAAACTCGTAGAGTTTTGGACAATCCTGAATTAACAACGGAGTATTTCCATGCCACGTCGTCGCGTCATTGGTCAGCGTAAAATCCTGCCGGATCCTAAGTTCGGATCAGAGCTGCTGGCTAAATTTGTAAATATCCTGATGGTAGATGGTAAAAAATCTACTGCTGAAGCTATCGTTTATAACGCGCTGGAAACCCTGGCACAGCGTTCTGGTAAAAACGAGCTGGAAGCTTTCGAAGTAGCCCTGGACAACGTCCGCCCAACCGTGGAAGTTAAATCCCGTCGCGTTGGTGGTTCTACTTATCAGGTACCAGTTGAAGTCCGTCCGGTTCGTCGTAATGCTCTGGCAATGCGTTGGATCGTTGAAGCTGCTCGTAAACGCGGTGATAAATCTATGGCTCTGCGCCTGGCGAACGAACTTTCTGATGCTGCAGAAAACAAAGGTACTGCAGTGAAGAAACGTGAAGACGTTCACCGTATGGCCGAAGCCAACAAGGCGTTCGCTCACTACCGCTGGTAACAGCCTCGTAGTTGTTATTAACCCAGCGGGCGTCTCAGTGACTCACCTGCTGGGCTTTTTTAACTTAGAACGTCTAAGAAACAGAGGAATCAAATGGCTCGTAAAACACCCATTGAGCGCTACCGTAACATTGGCATCAGCGCACACATCGACGCCGGTAAAACGACCACTACCGAACGTGTTCTGTTCTACACCGGTGTAAACCACAAGATCGGTGAAGTACATGACGGCGCAGCCACCATGGACTGGATGGAGCAGGAACAGGAACGTGGTATTACCATCACTTCCGCTGCTACCACCTGTTTCTGGTCTGGTATGGCTAAACAGTTTGAGCCACACCATGTAAACATCATCGACACCCCGGGACACGTTGACTTCACCATCGAAGTTGAGCGTTCTATGCGTGTGCTTGATGGCGCAGTAATGGTTTACTGTGCGGTTGGTGGCGTTCAGCCACAGTCTGAAACCGTATGGCGCCAGGCTAACAAATATAAAGTTCCACGCATCGCGTTCGTTAACAAAATGGACCGCATGGGTGCTAACTTCCTGAAAGTTGTTGAGCAGATGAAAGCGCGTCTGGGTGCAAACCCGGTGCCATTGCAGCTGGCCATCGGCGCAGAAGAGAAATTCACTGGTGTTGTTGACCTGGTGAAAATGAAAGCTATCAACTGGAACGACGCCGATCAGGGCGTTACCTTCGTTTACGAAGATATCCCAGCTGATATGCAGGAACTGGCCGAAGAATGGCACGCGAAACTTGTTGAAGCCGCAGCTGAAGGTTCTGACGAGCTGATGGAGAAATTCTTTGGTGGCGAAGAGCTGACTGAAGAAGAGATCAAAGATTCTCTGCGTAAGCGCGTTCTGAAAAATGAAATCATTCTGGTCACCTGTGGTTCTGCATTTAAGAACAAAGGTGTTCAGGCGATGCTGGATGCGGTTGTTGAATATCTGCCAGCTCCGACTGACGTTACCGCTATTAACGGTATGTTAGACGATGGTAAAGATACGCCGGCTGTTCGTCACTCAGACGACAAAGAGCCGTTTGCTGCTCTGGCGTTCAAAATCGCTACCGACCCATTCGTGGGTAACCTGACCTTCTTCCGCGTCTACTCTGGCGTTGTGAACTCAGGTGATACCGTGTTTAACCCGGTTAAATCTGCTCGTGAGCGTCTGGGCCGTATCGTACAGATGCACGCCAACAAGCGTGAAGAGATCAAAGAAGTTCGTGCAGGCGACATCGCTGCTGCTATCGGTCTGAAAGACGTGACTACTGGTGACACCCTGTGTGACCCGGACAACGTTATCATTCTGGAGCGCATGGAGTTCCCAGAGCCGGTAATCTCTATCGCTGTTGAACCAAAAACCAAAGCTGACCAGGAAAAAATGGGTCTGGCTCTGGGTCGTCTGGCAAAAGAAGACCCATCATTCCGCGTATGGACTGATGAAGAAACTAACCAGACTATCATCGCTGGTATGGGTGAGCTTCACCTGGACATCATCGTTGACCGCATGAAGCGTGAATTCAACGTTGAAGCGAACGTCGGTAAACCTCAGGTTGCTTACCGTGAAGCGATTCGCGCGAAAGTTACCGATATCGAAGGTAAACACGCCAAGCAG
The DNA here is from genome assembly GCF_009738185.1 of Erwinia sorbitola. Classification (NCBI taxonomy): domain Bacteria; kingdom Pseudomonadati; phylum Pseudomonadota; class Gammaproteobacteria; order Enterobacterales; family Erwiniaceae; genus Erwinia; species Erwinia sorbitola. The sequence goes on from NZ_CP046509.1 coordinate 408,060, forward strand.
TCTGGTGGTCGTGGTCAGTACGGTCATGTCATCATCGACATGTACCCACTGGAGCCGGGCGTTAACCCTAAAGGTTACGAGTTCATCAATGACATCAAAGGCGGCGTGATTCCTGGTGAATACATTCCTGCGGTTGATAAAGGTATCCAGGAGCAGCTGAAGTCAGGCCCTCTGGCAGGTTACCCTGTTGTTGATCTGGGTGTTCGTCTGCACTTTGGTTCATACCATGATGTTGACTCCTCAGAGCTGGCGTTTAAATTGGCAGCTTCTATTGCGTTCAAAGACGGCTTTAAGAAAGCGAAGCCAGTACTGCTTGAACCAATCATGAAGGTTGAAGTTGAATCTCCAGAAGAGAACACCGGTGATGTTATCGGTGACTTGAGCAGACGTCGTGGCCAGCTGAAAGGTCAGGAATCAAACGCTACTGGCGTTCAGATTCACGCTGAAGTTCCGCTGTCTGAAATGTTTGGATACGCGACCCAGTTGCGTTCTCTGACTAAAGGCCGTGCTTCGTACTCCATGGAGTTCCTGAAGTATGATGATGCGCCGAACAACGTCGCTCAGGCCGTAATTGAAGCTCGTAGCAAATAAGCTACAGTTTAAATATTGATCATATGCTCTCACCAAAGGGTGAGAGCATTAAAGTAAGGAATATCGTCGTGGCTAAAGAGAAATTTGAACGTTCCAAACCGCACGTCAACGTAGGTACTATCGGCCACGTTGACCACGGTAAAACTACCCTGACTGCTGCTATCACCACCGTTCTGGCTAAAACCTACGGCGGTTCTGCTCGTGCATTCGACCAGATCGATAACGCACCAGAAGAAAAAGCACGTGGTATCACCATCAACACTTCCCACGTTGAATATGACACCCCAACTCGCCACTATGCGCACGTTGACTGCCCAGGCCACGCCGACTATGTGAAAAACATGATCACCGGTGCTGCCCAGATGGACGGCGCGATCCTGGTTGTTGCTGCAACTGACGGCCCAATGCCTCAGACCCGTGAGCACATCCTGCTGGGTCGCCAGGTTGGCGTTCCGTTCATGATCGTATTCATGAACAAATGCGACATGGTTGATGACGAAGAGCTGCTGGAACTGGTTGAAATGGAAGTGCGTGAGCTGCTGTCTGCTTACGATTTCCCTGGCGACGACATCCCGGTTGTTCGTGGTTCTGCACTGAAAGCGCTGCAGGGCGACGCTGAGTGGGAAGCTAAAATCATCGAACTGGCTGGTCACCTGGATAACTACATCCCAGAACCAGAGCGTGCGATTGATAAGCCATTCCTGCTGCCAATCGAAGACGTATTCTCTATCTCCGGTCGTGGTACCGTTGTTACCGGTCGTGTAGAGCGCGGTATCATCAAAGTTGGTGAAGAAGTTGAAATCGTTGGTATCAAAGATACCGTGAAATCTACTTGTACCGGCGTTGAAATGTTCCGTAAGCTGCTGGACGAAGGCCGTGCGGGTGAGAACTGTGGTATCCTGCTGCGCGGTGTTAAGCGTGAAGATATCCAGCGTGGTCAGGTTCTGGCTAAGCCAGGCTCAATCAAGCCACACACCAAGTTCGAATCTGAAGTGTACATCCTGTCCAAGGATGAAGGCGGCCGTCATACTCCGTTCTTCAAAGGCTACCGTCCACAGTTCTACTTCCGTACAACTGACGTGACCGGTACCATCGAACTGCCAGAAGGCGTTGAGATGGTAATGCCAGGCGACAACATTCAGATGGTTGTTACCCTGATCCACCCAATCGCAATGGACGATGGTCTGCGTTTCGCAATTCGCGAAGGCGGCCGTACCGTTGGTGCAGGTGTTGTTGCTAAAGTTATCTCTTAATTGTAGATACTTGTCTGGCGGGGTTCGCTCTGCCAGAGCAATGAAAAGAGAGCGCTTCGGCGCTCTTTTTTTATCTCTTTTTCACAGGGTTTGATAGTAATACAGCCAATTCCTACAGTTGTTTGACCATCAAATAACAGAATAGCGCCCACAATCGCGCATTCCTTTCTGACAAAACTCACATGATGGTTGCTTTACCTCCATATGTACGTATAATACGCGGGCCTGCCAATATGGTCTGGCGCGATTCAATATGAGTCGCAGACAAGTACGAAAGTGCCTGTCAACAATACTCGCGATATGCGGGTTATGTGCTCAACGATTACACTCCTCCATCAATCGTAATGGATGTGAGTAGTAATTCTTTTCGTTTATAAATAATTGGAGCTCTGGTCTCATGCAGAACCAAAGAATCCGTATCCGTCTTAAAGCGTTTGATCATCGTCTGATCGATCAATCAACTGCGGAAATCGTAGAGACTGCCAAGCGCACTGGTGCGCAGGTACGTGGTCCTATCCCGCTGCCGACCCGCAAAGAGCGCTTTACCGTTCTGATCTCTCCGCACGTCAACAAAGACGCGCGCGATCAGTATGAAATTCGCACTCACAAGCGTCTGGTTGACATCGTTGAGCCAACTGAAAAAACGGTTGATGCTCTGATGCGTCTGGATCTGGCTGCAGGTGTTGACGTGCAGATCAGCCTGGGTTAATCAGGTCATTGAGCGATTGAGAGGTTGAAACAATGATTGGTTTAGTCGGTAAAAAAGTGGGTATGACCCGTATCTTCACAGAAGACGGCGTTTCTATCCCAGTAACCGTGATCGAAATTGAAGCAAACCGCGTTACTCAGGTCAAAGGCCTGGAAAACGACGGTTACACTGCTATCCAGGTAACTACCGGTGCTAAAAAAGCAAACCGTGTAACTAAGCCTGAAGCAGGTCATTTTGCTAAAGCTGGCGTTGAAGCTGGCCGTGGTCTGTGGGAATTCCGCACTGTTGAAGGCGCAGAGTTCACTGTAGGTCAGAGCATTAATGTTGACATTTTCGCTGACGTGAAAAAAGTTGACGTGACTGGAACATCTAAAGGTAAAGGTTTTGCCGGTACTGTAAAGCGCTGGAACTTCCGTACTCAGGATGCTACTCACGGTAACTCCTTGTCACACCGCGTACCGGGTTCTATCGGTCAGAACCAGACTCCGGGCAAAGTGTTCAAAGGCAAGAAAATGGCAGGCCAGATGGGCAACGAGCGTGTAACAGTTCAGAGTCTGGACGTTGTACGTGTTGACGCTGAGCGCAACCTGCTGCTGGTTAAAGGTGCAGTACCCGGTGCTACCGGTTGCGACCTTATCGTTAAACCAGCTGTGAAGGCGTAAGGGGATAGCAATGGAATTAGTATTGAAAGACGCGCAAAGCGCGCTGACTGTTTCCGAAACTACCTTCGGTCGTGATTTCAACGAAGCGCTGGTACACCAGGTTGTTGTTGCTTATGCAGCAGGTGCTCGTCAGGGTACTCGTGCTCAGAAGACTCGTGCTGAAGTAACTGGTTCCGGCAAAAAGCCATGGCGCCAGAAAGGTACCGGCCGTGCGCGTGCAGGTTCTGTAAAGAGCCCAATCTGGCGTTCAGGTGGTGTGACCTTTGCTGCAAAGCCACAGGACCACAGTCAAAAAGTTAACAAAAAGATGTACCGCGGCGCGCTGAAAAGCATCCTGTCCGAACTGGTACGTCAAGATCGTCTGATCGTTGTCGAGCAGTTCTCTCTGGAAGCTCCTAAAACGAAGCTGCTGGTAGAAAAACTGAAAGACATGGCTCTGGAAGACGTGCTGATCATCACTGGCGAACTGGAAGAGAATCTGTTCCTGGCCGCACGTAACCTGCATAAGGTTGACGTACGTGATGCAGCTGGTATTGATCCAGTAAGCCTGATCGCCTTCGACAAAGTCGTTATGACTGCTGACGCAGTTAAGCAAGTTGAGGAGATGCTGGCATGATCCGTGAAGAACGTCTGCTGAAAGTACTGCGCGCGCCGCACGTATCTGAAAAAGCATCTGCTGCGATGGAAAAAACTAATACCATCGTTCTCAAAGTTGCGAAAGACGCGACCAAAGCAGAAATCAAAGCCGCTGTACAGAAACTTTTCGAAGTAGAAGTTGAAGTCGTGAACACTTTGCTGGTTAAAGGCAAAACTAAGCGTTCTGGACAGCGTATTGGTCGTCGTAGCGACTGGAAAAAAGCTTACGTCACCCTGAAAGAAGGCCAGAATCTGGACTTCGCAGGCGGCGCTGAGTAAGTCGGAGGAGAAGAACAATGGCAATTGTTAAATGTAAACCGACATCTCCGGGTCGTCGCCATGTAGTTAAAGTGGTAAACGCGGAGCTGCACAAGGGCAAACCATTCGCCCCGCTGGTTGAGAAAAACAGCAAATCCGGTGGCCGTAACAACAATGGTCGCATCACTACCCGTCATATCGGTGGTGGTCATAAGCAGGCTTACCGTATTGTTGACTTCAAACGCAACAAAGATGGTATCCCAGCGACCGTTGAACGTCTTGAGTACGATCCGAACCGCTCTGCGAACATCGCACTGGTTCTGTACAAAGATGGCGAACGCCGTTATATCCTGGCCCCTAAAGGCCTTAAAGCTGGCGACCAGATTCAGTCTGGCGTTGATGCTGCGATTAAAGCAGGTAACACTCTGCCTATGCGTAACATCCCAGTTGGTTCTACCGTGCATAACGTAGAAATGAAACCAGGTAAAGGCGGTCAGATTGCTCGCTCTGCTGGTACTTACGTGCAGATCGTTGCTCGTGAAGGTTCTTACGTTACCCTGCGTCTGCGTTCTGGTGAAATGCGTAAAGTCGAAATTGACTGCCGCGCGACCCTGGGCGAAGTCGGTAATGCCGAGCACATGCTCCGCGTTCTGGGTAAAGCCGGTGCAGCCCGTTGGCGTGGTATTCGTCCTACCGTTCGCGGTACTGCGATGAACCCAGTTGATCACCCGCACGGTGGTGGTGAAGGTCGTAACTTTGGTAAGCACCCGGTAACTCCGTGGGGCGTTCAGACCAAAGGTAAGAAGACCCGTAGCAACAAGCGTACCGATAAGTTTATCGTACGTCGCCGTAGCAAATAATTTTAGAGGATAAGCCATGCCACGTTCTCTCAAGAAAGGTCCTTTTATTGACCTGCACTTGCTGAAGAAGGTAGAGAAAGCTTTGGAAAGCGGAGACAAGAAGCCACTGCGCACCTGGTCCCGTCGTTCAACGATCTTCCCTAACATGATCGGTTTGACCATCGCTGTCCATAATGGTCGTCAGCACGTTCCTGTCTTTGTTTCCGACGAAATGGTCGGTCACAAACTGGGTGAATTTGCACCGACCCGTACTTATCGCGGCCACGCGGCTGATAAAAAAGCCAAGAAACGCTAAGGCAGGAGGAAGAGATGGAAACTATCGCTAAACATCGCCACGCTCGTTCTTCTGCACAGAAGGTTCGCCTGGTAGCGGATCTTGTACGCGGTAAGAAAGTGTCGCAGGCTCTGGACATTTTGACCTACACCAATAAGAAAGCGGCTGTACTGGTCAAGAAAGTTCTGGAATCTGCCATTGCTAACGCCGAACACAACGATGGCGCTGACATTGATGATCTGAAAGTCACGAAGATCTTCGTTGACGAAGGCCCAAGCATGAAGCGCATTATGCCGCGTGCAAAAGGTCGTGCAGATCGCATCCTGAAGCGCACCAGCCACATTACTGTGGTTGTGTCCGATCGCTGAGACTCTGGAGACTAGCAATGGGTCAGAAAGTACATCCTAATGGTATTCGCCTGGGTATTGTTAAACCCTGGAACTCTACCTGGTTCGCAAATACCAAAGAATTCGCTGACAACCTGGACAGCGACTTTAAAGTGCGTCAGTTCCTGACTAAAGAACTGGCTAAAGCATCCGTTTCTCGTATCGTTATCGAGCGTCCGGCTAAGAGCATCCGTGTGACTATTCACACCGCTCGCCCAGGCATCGTTATCGGTAAGAAAGGCGAAGATGTAGAAAAACTGCGCAAGGTCGTAGCGGATATCGCTGGCGTTCCTGCACAGATCAATATCGCCGAAGTCCGTAAACCGGAACTGGACGCTAAATTGGTTGCTGACAGCATCACTTCACAGCTGGAGCGTCGTGTGATGTTCCGTCGTGCTATGAAGCGTGCTGTACAGAACGCAATGCGTCTGGGCGCTAAAGGGATCAAAGTTGAAGTTAGTGGCCGTCTTGGCGGTGCAGAAATCGCGCGTACCGAATGGTACCGTGAAGGCCGCGTGCCACTGCACACTCTGCGTGCAGACATTGACTACAACACCTCTGAAGCCCACACCACTTATGGTGTAATCGGCGTTAAGGTATGGATCTTCAAAGGTGAGATCCTGGGTGGTATGGCTGCTGTTGAACAACCGGAACCGGCTGCTCAACCTAAAAAGCAGCAGCGTAAAGGCCGTAAGTAAGGAGAGTCGCTGATGTTACAACCAAAGCGTACAAAATTCCGTAAAGTGCACAAAGGCCGCAACCGTGGTCTGGCGCAGGGTACGGATGTTAGCTTCGGTACTTTCGGTCTGAAAGCTGTTGGCCGTGGTCGTCTGACCGCTCGTCAGATCGAAGCAGCACGTCGTGCAATGACCCGTGCAGTTAAGCGTCAAGGTAAAATTTGGATCCGTGTATTCCCGGACAAACCAATTACCGAGAAGCCACTGGAAGTGCGTATGGGTAAAGGTAAAGGTAACGTGGAGTATTGGGTTGCCTTGATCCAGCCGGGTAAAGTCCTGTATGAAATGGACGGTGTCCCGGAAGAGCTGGCCCGTGAAGCCTTCAAGCTGGCAGCAGCAAAACTGCCTATCAAAACCACCTTTGTAACTAAGACGGTGATGTAATGAAAGCTACTGAGCTGCGTGAAAAAAGCGTTGAAGAGCTCAACACTGAGCTGCTTAACCTGTTGCGTGAGCAGTTTAACCTGCGCATGCAAGCTGCATCCGGCCAACTTCAACAGACTCATGTGTTGAAGAATGTTCGTCGTGATGTTGCGCGCGTTAAGACTTTACTGACTGAGAAGGCAGGTGCGTAATGACCGATAAAATCCGTACTCTGCAAGGTCGTGTGACAAGTGACAAAATGGAGAAATCCATTGTTGTTGCTATCGAACGCGTAGTGAAGCACCCGATCTACGGGAAATTCATTAAGCGTACGACCAAGCTGCACGTACACGACGAGAACAACGAAAGTGGTATCGGCGACGTGGTTGAAGTCCGCGAATGCCGTCCACTGTCTAAGAGTAAATCTTGGACGCTGGTTCGCGTTGTAGAGAAAGCGATTCTGTAATAGAATCTGCCTCTCTAAAAAATAAGATAAACGGCTCGTCAGGGCCGTTTATTTTTTCTACCCATATGCGAGAAGCAGTGTTATAATGCTGCGCCCTCAATTGTGGGGCTTTTAAACGACCTGAATCAGGTCCCGAAGTAGTAGTTGACATTAGCGGAGCACTAAAATGATCCAAGAACAGACTATGCTGAACGTCGCCGACAACTCCGGTGCACGTCGCGTAATGTGTATCAAGGTTCTGGGTGGCTCGCACCGTCGCTACGCAGGCGTAGGCGACATCATCAAAATTACCATCAAGGAAGCAATTCCTCGCGGTAAGGTTAAGAAGGGTGATGTGCTGAAAGCGGTAGTGGTGCGCACCAGGAAGGGTGTTCGTCGCCCGGACGGTTCTGTCATTCGCTTCGATGGTAATGCATGCGTTATTTTAAATAATAACAGTGAGCAGCCTATCGGAACGCGTATTTTTGGGCCGGTAACTCGTGAACTTCGTACTGAAAAGTTCATGAAAATTATCTCTCTGGCACCAGAAGTACTCTAAGGAGCGAAAAATGGCAGCTAAAATCCGTCGCGATGACGAAGTTATCGTGCTGACCGGCAAAGATAAAGGTAAGCGCGGTAAAGTAAAAAATGTTCTGTCTTCAGGCAAACTGATTGTTGAAGGTATCAACCTGGTGAAGAAACATCAGAAGCCGGTTCCGGCTCTGAACCAACCAGGTGGCATCGTTGAAAAAGAAGCTGCAATTCAAGTTTCTAACGTTGCTCTCTTCAACTCGGCAACCGGCAAGGCTGACCGTGTAGGCTTTAGATTCGAAGACGGCAAAAAAGTCCGTTTCTTCAAATCGAATAGCGAAACTATCAAGTAATTTGGAGTAGTACGATGGCGAAACTGCATGATTACTACAAAGACGAAGTAGTTAAACAACTCATGACTGAGTTTAACTACAATTCTGTCATGCAAGTCCCTCGGGTCGAGAAGATCACCCTGAACATGGGTGTTGGTGAAGCGATCGCTGACAAAAAGCTGCTGGATAATGCAGCAGCCGATTTGGCAGCAATCTCCGGTCAAAAGCCGTTTATCACCAAAGCACGCAAATCAGTTGCAGGCTTCAAAATCCGTCAGGGCTATCCGATCGGCTGTAAAGTAACTCTGCGTGGCGAACGCATGTGGGAGTTCTTTGAGCGTCTGATTTCTATTGCTGTTCCACGTATCCGTGACTTCCGTGGCTTGTCCGCTAAGTCATTCGATGGCCGTGGTAACTACAGCATGGGCGTTCGTGAGCAGATCATCTTCCCAGAAATCGACTATGACAAAGTCGACCGCGTTCGTGGTTTGGATATCACCATTACCACTACTGCGAAATCTGATGATGAAGGCCGCGCACTTTTGGCTGCTTTTAACTTCCCGTTCCGCAAGTAAGGCAGGGTTACTGATGGCTAAGCAATCGATGAAAGCACGCGAAGTCGTTCGCGTGAAACTGGCTGACAAGTACCGCGCTAAACGCGAGGAACTGAAAGCTATCATTTCTAGTGTGAACTCATCCGACGAAGATCGTTGGAATGCTGTTCTGAAGCTGCAAACTCTGCCGCGTGATTCCAGCCCGTCTCGTCAGCGCAAGCGCTGCCGCCAAACTGGACGTCCACATGGTTATGTGGGCAAATTCGGTCTGAGCCGTATCAAGTTGCGTGAAGCCGCCATGCGCGGTGAAGTACCTGGCTTGAAAAAGGCTAGCTGGTAATTACCAATTGAATCACGGGAGTAAAGACAGATGAGCATGCAAGATCCGATCGCGGATATGCTGACCCGTATCCGTAACGGTCAAGCCGCGAACAAAGTTGCGGTCACCATGCCTTCCTCCAAGCTGAAATTGGCTATTGCCAACGTGCTGAAGGAAGAAGGCTATATTGAAGAATTTAAAATCGAAGGCGACACCAAGCCTGAACTGGAACTGACTTTAAAGTATTTCCAGGGCAAGGCAGTGGTAGAGAGCATTCAGCGTGTAAGCCGTCCTGGTCTGCGTATCTACAAACGCAAAGACGAACTGCCAAAAGTTATGGCTGGACTGGGTATCGCTGTTATTTCTACCTCTAAAGGTGTTATGACCGATCGTGCAGCTCGCCAGGCAGGTCTTGGCGGCGAAATTATCTGCTACGTAGCTTAATCGGAGGAATAAATGTCTCGTGTTGCTAAAGCACCAGTCGCGATTCCTGCCGGCGTAGAGGTAAAACTCGACGGTCAGGTAATTTCGATTAAAGGTAAAAACGGCGAGCTGACTCGTACGCTCAACAAAGCCGTAGAAGTTAAGCATGCTGACAACGCCCTGACTTTCGCTCCGCGCGAAGGTTTTGTGGATGGTTGGGCGCAGGCTGGTACTTCACGCGCTCTGCTGAACGGTATGGTTATCGGTGTTACCGAAGGCTTCACTAAGAAGCTGCAGCTGGTTGGTGTAGGTTATCGTGCAGCCGTTAAAGGCAACTCTGTGAGCTTAGCCCTGGGCTTCTCTCACCCTGTTGACCATGCGCTGCCGGCGGGTATCACTGCTGAATGTCCAACTCAGACTGAAATCGTGCTGAAAGGCGCTGATAAACAGCTGATTGGTCAGGTTGCAGCCGATATACGCGCCTACCGTCGTCCTGAGCCTTATAAAGGCAAGGGTGTTCGTTACGCCGACGAAGTCGTGCGTACCAAAGAGGCTAAGAAGAAGTAAGGTAACACTATGGATAAGAAATCTGCTCGTATCCGTCGTGCGACCCGCGCACGTCGCAAGCTCAAAGAGCTGGGTGCTACTCGCCTGGTGGTACATCGTACCCCGCGTCATATTTACGCACAGGTAATCGCACCTAACGGTTCTGAAGTCCTGGTCGCTGCTTCTACTGTAGAAAAAGCTATCAGTGAGCAATTGAAGTACACTGGAAACAAAGACGCTGCTGCTGCTGTAGGTAAAGCAGTTGCTGAACGCGCAATCGAAAAAGGCATCACTGGTGTTTCTTTCGACCGTTCTGGTTTCCAATATCATGGTCGAGTCCAGGCACTGGCAGATGCTGCCCGTGAAGCTGGCCTACAGTTCTAAGGTAGAGGTGTAAGATGGCACACATCGAAAAACAAGCTGGCGAACTGCAGGAAAAGCTGATCGCGGTAAATCGTGTATCTAAAACCGTTAAAGGTGGTCGTATTTTCTCCTTCACAGCTCTGACTGTTGTTGGTGATGGTAATGGCCGCATTGGTTTTGGTTACGGTAAAGCGCGTGAAGTTCCAGCAGCGATCCAGAAAGCGATGGAAAAAGCTCGTCGCAATATGATCAGCGTCGCGCTGAACAACGGTACTCTGCAGCACCCTGTTAAAGGTGTGCACACTGGGTCACGTGTGTTCATGCAGCCAGCTCACGAAGGTACCGGTATTATTGCCGGTGGTGCAATGCGTGCCGTTCTGGAAGTGGCTGGGGTTCATAACGTTCTGGCTAAAGCCTATGGTTCCACTAACCCAATCAACGTGGTTCGTGCAACTCTGGATGGTCTGACCAACATGAATTCCCCAGAAATGGTCGCTGCCAAGCGTGGCAAATCTGTTGAAGACATTCTGGGGTAATGACCATGGCTAAGACTATTAAAATTACTCAAACCCGTAGTTCGATCGGTCGTTTGCCAAAACACAAGGCAACACTGCTTGGCCTGGGTCTGCGTCGTATTAACCACACCGTAGAGCGTGAAGACACGCCAGCTGTACGCGGTATGGTTAACGCGATTTCATACATGGTTAAAGTGGAGGAGTAAGAGATGCGTTTAAATACTCTGTCTCCGGCCGACGGCTCCAAGCACGCTCCTAAACGTCTGGGTCGTGGTATTGGTTCTGGTCTCGGCAAAACCGGCGGTCGCGGTCACAAAGGTCAGAACTCACGTTCTGGCGGTGGCGTACGTCGTGGTTTTGAAGGCGGCCAGATGCCTCTGTACCGTCGTCTGCCGAAATTCGGTTTCACCTCTCGCAAAGCAATGGTCACCGCAGAAGTTCGTCTGTCTGACCTGGCGAAAGTTGAAGGCGGTATCGTCGACCTGAACACGCTGAAAGCGGCAAACATTATCGGTATTCAGATGGAGTTCGCGAAAGTGATCCTGTCTGGCGAAGTTTCTGCACCGGTAACGATTCGCGGTCTGCGTGTAACTAAAGGCGCTCGTGCTGCAATCGAAGCTGCTGGCGGTAAAATTGAGGAATAAGTAGCAGATGGCTAAGCAACCGGGATTAGATTTTCAAAGTGCCAAGGGTGGTTTTGGCGAACTAAAACGCAGACTTCTGTTTGTTATTGGTGCGCTAATTGTCTTCCGCATTGGTTCTTTTATTCCGATCCCTGGTATCGATGCCACTGTACTTGCCAAACTGCTTGAGCAACAGCGCGGCACCATCATTGAGATGTTTAACATGTTCTCTGGTGGTGCTCTGAGCCGTGCTTCTATCTTTGCTCTGGGTATTATGCCGTATATTTCGGCATCTATTATTATCCAGCTGCTGACGGTGGTTCATCCAGCGTTAGCTGAAATCAAGAAAGAAGGGGAGGCTGGCCGTCGTAAGATTAGCCAGTACACCCGTTACGGTACTCTGGTATTAGGTATATTCCAGGCGGTCGGTATTGCTACCGGCTTGCCGAATATGCCAGGAATGCAGGGCTTGGTGTTAAACCCAGGTTTTGCTTTCTACTTTACCGCTGTTGTTAGTCTGGTCACCGGAACAATGTTCCTGATGTGGCTGGGCGAGCAGATAACTGAACGAGGCATCGGTAACGGTATCTCAATCATTATCTTCGCTGGTATTGTTGCGGGTCTGCCGCCGGCCATTGGCCATACCATCGAGCAAGCGCGGCAAGGCGACCTGCACTTCCTCCTGTTGCTGTTGGTTGCAGTTTTAGTATTTGCAGTGACCTTCTTCGTTGTTTTCGTTGAGCGTGGTCAACGCCGCATTGTGGTGAACTATGCGAAACGTCAGCAAGGCCGTCGTGTCTATGCTGCGCAGAGCACACATTTACCGTTGAAAGTTAATATGGCTGGTGTAATACCTGCTATCTTTGCTTCCAGCATTATCTTGTTCCCGGCAACCATCGCGTCATGGTTCGGGGGCGGAACTGGCTGGAACTGGCTGACGACTATTTCGATGTCATTACAGCCCGGTCAACCGCTTTATGTGCTACTCTATGCGACTGCAATCATCTTCTTCTGTTTCTTCTACACAGCGTTGGTTTTCAACCCTCGTGAAACAGCAGATAACCTGAAGAAGTCTGGTGCATTTGTACCAGGTATTCGTCCGGGAGAACAGACGGCGAAGTATATCGATAAAGTAATGACACGCCTGACATTAATCGGTGCGTTGTATATTACCTTTATCTGCCTGATCCCGGAGTTCATGCGTGATGCGATGAAAGTTCCATTCTACTTCGGCGGTACTTCACTGCTGATCGTAGTCGTTGTCATCATGGACTTTATGGCTCAAGTGCAAACTCTGATGATGTCAAGTCAGTATGAGTCTGCATTGAAGAAAGCAAACCTGAAAGGCTACGGCCGTTAATTCAGGCGCTTGAGAAGTTACGGAGAGTAAAAATGAAAGTTCGTGCTTCCGTCAAGAAATTATGTCGTAACTGCAAAATCGTTCGTCGCGACGGTGTCGTCCGTGTGATTTGCAGTGCCGAGCCTAAGCATAAACAGCGCCAAGGCTGATTTAATCGCATATTTTTCTTGCAAAGTCGGGTTGAGCTGGCTAGATTAGCCAGCCAATCTTTTGTATGTCTGTGCGTTTCCATTTGAGTATCCTGAAAACGGGCTTTTCGGTATGGGACGCATAAGTAATTAAATAGGAGTGCATAGTGGCCCGTATAGCAGGCATTAACATTCCTGATCATAAACATACCGTTATCGCATTAACTGCAATCTTCGGTATCGGTAAAACCCGCTCACAGGCTATCTGTGCGTCAACGGGTATTGCTGAGAATGTTAAGATCAGTGAGCTGTCTGAAGAACAAATCGATATTCTGCGTGATGCAGTAGCTAAATTTGTTGTTGAAGGCGATCTGCGTCGTGAAGTCACCCTGAGCATCAAGCGTCTTATGGACCTTGGCTGCTATCGTGGTTTGCGTCATCGTCGTGGTCTTCCAGTACGCGGTCAGCGTACCAAGACTAACGCACGTACCCGTAAGGGTCCGCGTAAACCGATCAAGAAATAATCGGGGTGATTGAATAATGGCAAAGGCACCAGTTCGTGCACGCAAGCGTGTAAGAAAGCAAGTCTCTGATGGCGTGGCTCATGTCCATGCATCTTTCAACAACACCATCGTAACAATTACCGATCGTCAGGGTAATGCGTTGGGTTGGGCAACAGCCGGTGGTTCCGGTTTCCGTGGTTCTCGTAAGTCTACGCCATTCGCTGCGCAGGTTGCTGCAGAGCGTTGCGCAGAGGCCGTTAAAGATTACGGTATTAAGAACTTGGAAGTTATGGTTAAGGGTCCTGGTCCAGGCCGCGAGTCAACAATTCGTGCCCTGAACGCTGCTGGTTTCCGCATCACTAATATTACTGATGTGACTCCGATCCCTCACAACGGTTGTCGTCCGCCGAAAAAACGTCGCGTATAACGCCCCGTTTTTTAGGAATGTTGGAGAAAGAAAATGGCAAGATATTTGGGTCCTAAGCTCAAGCTGAGCCGTCGTGAAGGTACAGACCTGTTCCTCAAGTCTGGCGTTCGCGCGATTGATACCAAGTGTAAGATTGAACAAGCTCCTGGTCAGCACGGTGCGCGCAAGCCACGTCTGTCTGACTATGGTGTGCAGTTACGTGAAAAGCAAAAAGTTCGTCGTACCTACGGCGTGCTGGAGCGTCAGTTCCGTAACTATTATAAAGAAGCAGCTCGTCTGAAAGGCAACACCGGTGAAAACCTGTTAGCTCTGCTGGAAGGTCGTCTGGATAACGTAGTTTACCGTATGGGCTTTGGCGCCACTCGTGCAGAAGCACGTCAGCTGGTTAGCCACAAATCAATTATGGTAAACGGTCGCGTTGTTAGCATCGCTTCTTATCAGGTAACTCCGAATGACGTTGTTAGCATCCGTGAGAAAGCCAAAAAGCAGTCTCGCGTGAAAGCCGCTCTGGAGCTGGCTGAACAGCGTGAAAAGCCAACCTGGCTGGAAGTTGATGCAACTAAGATGGAAGGTATTTTCAAGCGTATGCCTGAACGTACTGATCTGTCTGCGGACATTAACGAACACCTGATCGTCGAGCTTTACTCCAAGTAAGGCTTAGTACCAAAGAGAGGACACAATGCAGGGTTCTGTGACAGAGTTTCTAAAACCGCGCCTGGTAGATATCGAGCAAGTGAGTTCGACGCACGCCAAGGTGACCCTTGAGCCTTTAGAGCGTGGCTTTGGCCATACTCTTGGTAACGCACTGCGCCGTATTCTGCTTTCATCAATGCCGGGTTGCGCGGTGACCGAGGTTGAAATTGATGGTGTACTGCATGAGTACAGCACCAAAGAGGGCGTACAGGAAGATATCCTGGAAATCCTGCTCAACCTAAAAGGTTTGGCGGTAAGAGTTCAGGGCAAAGATGAAGTTATTCTTACTCTGAATAAATCTGGCATTGGCCCTGTGACTGCAGCCGATATCACCCATGATGGGGATGTCGAAATCGTCAAGCCGCAGCACGTGATCTGTCACCTGACCGATGAAAACGCCGCTATTAGCATGCGTATCAAAGTTCAGCGTGGTCGTGGTTATGTGCCGGCTTCTGCCCGAATTCATTCGGAAGAAGATGAGCGCCCAATTGGTCGTCTGTTGGTCGATGCCTGCTACAGCCCTGTAGAGCGAATTGCCTACAATGTTGAAGCAGCGCGTGTAGAACAGCGTACCGATTTGGACAAGCTGGTCATCGAAATGGAAACCAACGGCACTATTGATCCTGAAGAAGCGATCCGCCGTGCGGCTACCATCCTGGCTGAACAACTGGAAGCTTTCGTCGACTTACGTGATGTACGTCAGCCGGAAGTGAAAGAAGAGAAACCAGAATTCGATCCGATCTTGCTGCGCCCTGTTGACGATCTGGAATTGACTGTCCGCTCTGCTAACTGCCTTAAGGCAGAAGCTATCCACTACATCGGTGATCTGGTACAGCGTACCGAGGTTGAGCTGCTTAAAACGCCTAACCTTGGTAAAAAATCTCTTACTGAGATTAAAGATGTGCTGGCTTCTCGTGGTCTGTCTCTGGGCATGCGCCTGGAAAACTGGCCGCCAGCTAGCATCGCTGATGAATAACCCGATCACAGGTTAAGGTTTCACTGAGAAGGATAAGGTCATGCGCCATCGTAAGAGTGGTCGTCAACTGAACCGCAACAGCAGCCATCGTCAGGCTATGTTCCGCAACATGGCTGGCTCTTTGGTTCGTCACGAGATTATCAAGACGACCCTGCCAAAAGCGAAAGAGCTGCGTCGCGTAGTTGAGCCGCTGATTACTCTTGCCAAGACCGACAGCGTAGCTAATCGTCGTCTGGCATTCGCCCGTACTCGTGATAACGAGATCGTGGCAAAACTGTTTAATGAGCTCGGCCCGCGTTTTGCGAGCCGTGCAGGTGGTTACACTCGCATTCTGAAGTGTGGCTTCCGCGCTGGTGACAACGCTCCGATGGCTTACATCGAGCTGGTTGATCGTCCAGAAGCTCAAGCAGAAGCTGCAGCAGAGTAATCTGCCGCAGTACTGAAAAAGCCCCGCTTGCGGGGTTTTTTTATATCCAAAATTCCTGCTCCTTTTTATCTCACTTCTAAATGCGCTATTCTGACCTCAGGCTAAAAAGAGGAGGTCGTGATGTCTTTGCTTGATCAACTTGCCGAAAAACATATCCTTGCTGCCCTGCGCCAGGGAGAATTAGATAATCTGCCTGGGTCTGGCCATCCTCTACAGTTAGATGATGATAGCCACGTTCCTGAAGAGCTACGCGCTGGCTACCGCATCCTAAAAAACTCGGGTTTTCTGCCACCTGAATTAGAGATGAGGCGTGAAGCAATAGAGCTGGATGAACTATTGCGTACAGTTGATCCTTCTGAAGAGCGATATCAGCAACAGGAAAAACGGCTGCGGTTACTGGAGATGAAGCTGAAGCAGGCAGGGATCAGCACCGAATTTTTGCAAGGTGACTATGCTCGCCAGGTTAAGCACCGGTTTAGTGAGGAGTAATAATGTATCGTATTGGACAACTGGCTAAACTGGCCGACGTTACGCCAGACACCATTCGTTTCTATGAAAAACAGCAGATGATGGATCATGAAGTTCGTACCGAAGGAGGTTTTCGGTTATACAGTGATAGCGATCTTCAGCGGCTGAAATTTATTCGTCACGGGCGGAAATTGGGCTTTACCCTTGAAGCAATTCGCGAGCTGCTCTCTATTCGTGTTGATCCCGAGCATCATACTTGTCAGGAATCGAAAACTATCGTTCAAAAACGGTTGAGTGAGGTTGAAGCGATGCTTGATGAGTTACAGCATATGCAGCAATCGTTGAAGAGATTAAATGATGCCTGTTGCGGCACGTCACATAGCAGCGTGTATTGTTCAATCCTTGAGGCATTAGAGAAGGGGGCAGTCGCTACGATTGATAAAACCACTGATTGAATTTTTGTGATGCCGGGTCTATATTCCTGTCGTCATTTACTTAAAGGAACCGATATGACTGTGTACCAGCATAAAAAAGGCACTATCCGTGAAAATGCTCTTGAGGCATTGTTACATGACCCGCTGTTTAAAACGCGCATTGAAGCCAATCATAAAGGCAAAGGCAGCTACCGTCGTAAAGATAAACATGCTAAGAAAGGTAACTGGGAGGCCAGTGGTCAGAGCGCTAACCGCGTATTGACCACTGGCTTTCTGTTTTTTCAGGCATAAAAAAACCGCCTGTTACGGCGGTCTCAGACTTAAAATGGCTTAAAGCGGTTTGTTATTCTGTTCTTTCAGAAGGTCGCGTATTTCGGTAAGTAATGTCTCTTCTGCTGAAGGTTTAGCCACCGGTTTTTCCACTTCTTTCTTCTTGTACATCTTGTTCATTACTTTGATTGCCATAAAGATAGCAAAGGCAACGATGACAAAATCAAAGATGGTTTGCAGGAAGATCCCGTACTGCATAACGACCGCAGCAGTTTCCCCTTCAGCGGGCTTTAACACCCAGGCAAACTGTTTAAAATCCACTCCCCCAATCAGTAATCCCAGCGGTGGCATAATAATATTTGCCACCAGTGAGGAAACGATTTTGCCAAACGCAGCGCCGATGATCACACCGACTGCAAGATCAACGACGTTGCCGCGCATCGCGAAATCGCGAAACTCTTTGAATAAACTCATTGCTAACTCCTGTTTTTGCCAATTTTTTAAGTCTAACAAACGATGGGGCTTTTTCCACGATGATTGCTGATAAAAAGCTGAACACCCGGCAGTGCCGGGTTGGTTTGACAGGTAAGAGAAGTTAAGACTAAAGGAAGAACGGGCTTGGCTGGAACAGACGTTCGACGTCGGGGACAAACTTCTTATCGGTCAGAAACATAATCACATGGTCACCCTGCTCAATACGCAGATTATCATTGGCAATAATGACATCGTTACCGCGCACCACTGCACCAATAATCGTTCCTGGCGGCAGTTTGATATCATCAATTTGACGGCCAACGACTTTGGACGTTGACTCCTCGCCATGTGCAATTGCCTCAATTGCCTCTGCTACGCCGCGGCGTAGTGAGGAGACGCCTACGATATCGGCCTTACGTACATGCCCTAACAGAGCGGAAATGGTTGCCTGCTGAGGAGAGATAGCGATATCGATCACGCTGCCCTGTACCAGATCGACATAGGCGCGGCGCTGGATAAGTACCATCGCTTTTTTTGCACCCATCCGTTTTGCCAGCATCGCAGACATAATATTCGCTTCGTCATCATTGGTAATGGCAATAAACAGATCGATCTGATCAACGTGTTCTTCAGCCAGCAGCTCCTGATCCGAAGCATCGCCATAAAAGACGATGGTATTTTGCAGATTTTGAGCAAGTTCAGCAGCCCGCTGCTGATCGCGCTCGATCAGCTTAACGCTGTAATGTTTTTCCAGCCTCTGCGCCAGACCAAAGCCAATATTGCCACCGCCTACAATCATAATGCGTTTGTAGGGCTTCTCCAGCCTCTGGTATTCACTCATCACCGCGCGGATATGCTGGCTGGCAGCGATGAAGAACACTTCATCTCCTGCTTCAATAATAGTTGAACCTTGAGGACGGATCGGACGATCCTGGCGGAAGATGGCCGCCACACGCGTGTCGATATGTGGCATATGCTCACGCATAACCGACAAAGCATTACCCACAAGCGGCCCGCCATAATATGCTTTAACTACGGCGAGGCTGACCTTACCTTCGGCAAAATTAACTACCTGCAAAGCGCCAGGATACTCAATCAGTCGATAGATGTTGTCGATCACCAGCTGCTCTGGAGAGATCAGGTGGTCAATCGGAACGGCTTCGGGAATAAAGAGTTTATCAGCATCGCGAATATAATCCGGAGCGCGGATCCGTGCGATGCGGTTTGGCGTATTAAACAGTGAGTAGGCGACCTGGCAAGCCACCATATTGGTTTCGTCGGAGTTAGTGACTGCAACCAGCATATCGGCATCTTCCGCGCCTGCTTCACGAAGTACCCGGGGATGTGAGCCGTGCCCCTGAACCACGCGCAGGTCAAACTTGTCCTGTAGCTGACGCAAACGCAGCGCATCGGTATCGACCACGGTAATATCGTTGTTTTCACCGACGAGGTTTTCAGCTAGCGTACCGCCGACCTGTCCTGCACCGAGAATGATGATTTTCATTATGCTTCAGTCTGTTGGTTGTCGTTCAGGTGTGGCACAGTTTAACGCGCCACGCTGGTCACTGTTTTATCAATTTTGCGTAGAAGAAGCCATCTCCACCATCGATCTGTGGGAATACCTGAATGCCAGGCTGCGCAAGATCGCCAGTTTCGCTCAATTTTGCATCAGCATGCCGTTGCAGGAACTGACTTATTTGCAGATGGTTCTCTTCCGGCAGAATCGAGCAGGTTGCGTAGAGCAGCGTCCCGCTAGGCTTAAGGTGCGGCCATACGGCATCCAGGATCTGCTGCTGTAACAGGGCAAGTTCCGCTATATCCCTGTCGCGGCGCAGCCATTTGATATCGGGATGGCGACGGATTACACCGGTAGCAGAGCAGGGTGCATCCAGCAAAATACGATCGAATTGCGTCTTTCCGCACCATGCTTCAGGAGTACGGCCATCGCCGAGTTTCACTTCAGCCTGCATGTTCAGACGCTCTAAATTCTCATTCACTCTTGCCAGTCGCTGGGCATCGACATCAACCGCCATAACGTCCGCATGCGGTGCCGCTTCGAGAATGTGGGTCGTCTTACCGCCAGGTGCAGCGCAGAGATCGAGGATCTTCTCACCGTTTTGTGGATCAAGTAGTGCCACACAGCCCTGGGCTGAAGCATCCTGAACGGTTACCCACCCCTGATCGAAACCAGGAAGCTGACCAACGGAACACGGCGCCTCCAGTCTTAATGCATCGCTGTGCTGCGGATGTGCGAATGCCGTTTTACCACTCTCTTCAAGCAGAGCCAGCCAGGCATCGCGGCTGTGGTGGTTTCGGTTAACGCGTAGCCACATCGGGGGGCGCTGATTATTGGCATCCACAATCTGCTGCCACTGTCCAGGCCAGGCACGTTTCAGGCGCTCAAGCAACCACTTCGGATGCAGGTATTGCTGATCGCCATCGTTCATCTGCTGCATCAGCTCTTCCTGCTGACGCTGGAACTGACGAAGAACGCCGTTAATAAGGCCTTTTAACTGCTGACGTTTCAGCGCAATAGCGCCTTCTACCGTTTCCGCTAATGCCGCATGAGCAGGGATGCGGGTATACATCAACTGATAGAGTCCGACCATAATCAGGAAATGGATGGTTCGCTGTTTGCCCGTCATCGGGCGTGACATTAGCCTGCTGATAATCCACTCCAGCTGTGGCAACGTACGTAGTACGCCGTAGCATAGCTCCTGTAGCAGCGCTGCGTCTTTCTCACCAACGGATTTCTGTGCAGCGGGCAGCACATTACTGAGTGACTGCCCCTGCTCAATGACTTTTTCAATAGTCTGGGCAGCAACACTGCGTAAATTAGTATTTTTTTTCATAGTGGATTCGCAAGTTCTTACGGCCCGGTATAAATACCGGGCAACAGCGTATCAGGCAATAATATTGCCCGGAGTAAACCATTCACGGCGGGAGTTCAGTAGATCCTGAGCCTTCATGGTTTTTTTACCGGCGGGTTGCAGCTCTTCAATATTCAGCACACCATCAGCCGTCACCACCTGGATACCATGCTTATCAGCCTGAAGAATTTCACCCGGCTGGCGATCGTTAACTGCGGGGAGAACAGATGCTTTCCACACTTTCACTGGCTGATCCTCAATAAGGAAGTAGCTGACAGGCCAGGGATTAAACGCGCGGATACAGCGTTCTAACTGTGCAGCAGAAAGCGACCAGTCAAGGCGCGCCTCTTCTTTACTGAGTTTCTCAGCGTAACTTACCAGTGATTCATCCTGCACTTCTGGCTGGATACTACCGCTGGCTAACTGTGCGAGTGTTGCCAGCATCCCGGCAGGGCCAAGTTCTGCCAGCTTATCGTAAAGCGTGGCGCTGGTATCGCTGGCTTCAATCGGGCAGGCCAGTTTGTACAGCATATCGCCAGTGTCCAGACCAACGTCCATCTGCATGATGGTAACACCGGTTTCAGTATCACCGGCCCATAGAGAACGCTGGATTGGCGCCGCACCACGCCAGCGCGGGAGCAGGGAACCATGCACATTGATACAGCCAATACGTGGCATTTCCAGCACAGCCTTCGGCAGGATCAGCCCATACGCCACTACTACCATCACATCAGCATTCAGTGCGGCGACCAGCTGTTGGTTCTCTTCAGGGCGTAATGATTTAGGCTGGAAAACAGCAATATTGTGCTGTTCAGCGAGTTGTTTTACAGGGCTGGCGCTCAGTTTGTTGCCGCGACCCGCCGGACGGTCTGGCTGCGTGAAAACACCTACAACCTGATGCCCGGATGACAACAGCGCGTCAAGATGACGCGCTGCAAAGTCAGGGGTGCCGGCAAAAATGATTTTTAATGATTCGGACACGTTATTCCCTTCAGTCAACAAACTCAGTCGCGGGCGCTCTGACGATAGAGTTTTTCCAGCTTCTGACGGATACGTTGACGTTTCATTGGCGACAGGTAATCAATAAACAGTTTACCCACCAGATGATCCATCTCGTGCTGAATACAGATTGCCAGCAGGCCATCCGCTTCCAGTTCAAAGCTTTTGCCGTCACGATCCAGAGCCCGGATTTTTACTTTCTCAGAACGCGGCACTAGCGCACGCTGTTCAGGAATAGATAGACAGCCTTCTTCAATACCGGTTTCGCCGCTCTCTTCCAGCAATTCCGGGTTGATGAGCACCAGGCGTTCATCACGATTCTCAGAGACATCAATAACAATAATACGCTGATGAATATCCACCTGGGTTGCAGCCAGGCCGATACCTTCTTCGGCGTACATTGTTTCAAACATATCATCGACGATACGCTGAATATCGGCATTTACTTCTTTTACGGGTTTCGCAACGATGCGCAGGCGATCGTCAGGAAAATGTAATACCTGCAAAACTGACATAACTTTCCAGATCTGTGTTCAAGGGATTAGATATTTATCTCTCTTATTGTAGACATTTCACGCGGTGATTGACAGCATTCCTGGTGGTAACCTTCAGGGAGAAGGCAGAATATCAGGGAGAGATTTATGTCATTAGTGGAGCGTGCATTAAGGCTTTCTGCGGTGTCCGGGCTGACTTGCTTACAGCGCCTGCTTTTATTGACTCAGTTACAGGCTATCGAAAAGCCTGATGCCCGCGATCTGGCACTGCTGGGATTATCAGATTCTCAGCGGCAGGCTTTCCTTCATTACGATAAAAAGGTTATTGCCCAAAGCCTTGAATGGCTGGATGCGCCGCAGCACTATTTCATCACTCCTCTTAGCCCTTATTACCCTGAGCAGCTAAAGACGATTGCGCGCTTTCCACTGATACTTTTTGTTGCCGGTGACCCGTCGTTATTGTCCTCTTCGCAGCTGGCGGTTGTAGGTAGCCGTCACTGTTCACATTATGGCCGGGAGTGGGGCACCTGGTTCAGTCAGGCACTGGCGCTCAGTGGCTTAACTATTACCAGTGGGTTGGCATTAGGCATTGATGGTATTGCACATCGTGCTGCCCTGGAGGTGCAGGGAAAAACGATCGCGGTGTTAGGAAGTGGGCTCAACACTATTTATCCCCGGCGGCATCAGGAGTTGGCAGAGCAGATTATTGCCAGCGGCGGCGCATTGGTTTCAGAATTTCCGCTGTCGGTTAAGCCTCTCCGTGCTCATTTTCCCCGGCGTAATCGAATTATCAGTGGTCTTAGCCTCGGCGTTTTAGTGGTGGAAGCGACATTGCGCAGCGGGTCTCTCGTCACTGCTAAACTGGCTTTGGAGCAAAACCGCGATATCTATGCGCTGCCCGGGGCGCTGGGTAATCCCGGCAGTGAAGGAACCCACTGGCTAATTCAGCAGGGGGCATTACTTGTGGCACATCCCAATAATATTATTGAACAGATACAGAGTGACCTCACCTGGCTGTCAGATTTACCTCAAGTGGAAAACATTTCAGCGCAGAGTGATAATCCTCCATTGCCATTTCCCGATGTGTTGGCTAACGTAGGAGATGAGGTTACACCTGTTGACGTCGTCGCTGAACGTGCCGGCCAACCTGTGCCAGCCATCGTAGCGAAGCTGCTTGAGTTGGAGTTAGCAGGGTGGATCGCAGCTGTACCCGGCGGCTATGTCCGATTGAGGAGGGCAAGCCATGTTCGACGTACTAATGTACTTATTTGAAACGTATATCCACAACGAAGCAGAAATGCGTGTTGATCAGGATAAATTGACGGATGATTTAACCGATGCCGGTTTTCATCGTGAAGATATTTATAATGCGTTGAACTGGTTGGAGAAGCTGGCGGATTATCAGGAAGGTCTGGTAGCTCCGATTCAGCTGACTACCGATCCGCTGTCTATGCGTATCTATACCGAGGAAGAGGGTCAGCGTTTAGATGCCAACTGTCGTGGCTTTATTCTGTTCCTGGAGCAAATTCAGGTACTGAACCTGGACACGCGTGAAATGGTTATCGAACGTATTATGGCACTCGATACCCTCGAGTTTGATCTGGACGATCTCAAATGGGTGGTGCTGATGGTGCTGTTTAATATCCCTGGATGTGAAAACGCCTATCAGCAAATGGAAGAGCTACTTTTCGACGTCAATGAAGGAATGCTGCACTGAAGATTGCCTTCGTGTACACAATGTTATGAATAAAACAGCGCTTTTCGCTGTGCGAAAAAATGAACCTTGCCCCCTGTGTGGGGCAGAACTGGTTATTCGTTCCGGGAAGCATGGCGCTTTTCTTGGTTGCTCACTTTATCCCGAATGCGAGTTTATTCGTCCGCTGAAAGGCCAGGCTGACGGGCACATCATTAAGGTGCTCGAAGGCCAGCTTTGCTCAAAATGCGGCGCTGAACTCGTGCTGCGGCAGGGACGCTATGGCATGTTTATCGCCTGTAGCGACTATCCGGAATGCGAACATACAGAAACCATCGATAAGCCGGATGAAACCGCGATTGCCTGCCCGCAGTGTCAGGGTGGGAAGCTGGTGCAACGCCGTTCACGCTTTGGTAAAACCTTCCATGCTTGCGATCGTTACCCGGACTGCCAGTTCGCGGTGAATTTCACCCCGGTGGAAGGGATCTGCGAGTTCTGTCAGTTCCCACTGTTAATAGAAAAGAAAACCGCCCGGGGTGCAAAGCGTTTCTGCGCCAGTAAAGCCTGCGGCAAACCCGTAACGTCAGAAAATGGTAGTGAAGATGAAATCCGAGGATAAGTCACTAACGCAGTGCATCAATCAACTGCGCCAGTCGGCAGTAATCGCTTATCCAACCGAAGCTGTTTTTGGTTTAGGTTGCGATCCTGACAGCGAAGCCGCAGTGATGGCGCTGCTGGCATTAAAACACCGACCAGTAGAGAAGGGACTCATTCTTATTGCGGCTGATTATCAGCAGCTGCTGCCCTATATTGCTGACGAGCAGCTTTCTGCCGAACAGAAAGAGCGGATGTTTTCCCGCTGGCCAGGTCCTGTTACATGGGTGTTACCTGCACGAGCAACAACGCCAGGCTGGCTAACTGGGAAATTTTCCTCGCTGGCAGTTCGTGTCAGCGATCATCCTGATGTTGCTACGCTGTGTCATGCCTTTGGAAAGCCGTTGGTTTCCACCAGTGCCAATCTGACAGGATTACCCCCCTGCCGCCATGTAGCTGAAGTGCTGGCGCAGTTCGGCGATGAGTTCCCTGTTTTCTGCGGAGAGACTGGCGGTCGTCAGAATCCATCAGAAATCCGCGATGTTTTAACCGGCGAGTTAATTCGCC
Source organism: Erwinia sorbitola (assembly GCF_009738185.1). Lineage (NCBI taxonomy): Bacteria > Pseudomonadati > Pseudomonadota > Gammaproteobacteria > Enterobacterales > Erwiniaceae > Erwinia > Erwinia sorbitola. The sequence continues at coordinate 432,817 of NZ_CP046509.1, forward strand.
AGGGATAAAAGAGAACCCTTATGCCGTCTTTTGTCGTCTTCGGTAATCCGATTAATCACAGTAAATCGCCGCGTATTCATCAGCTATTTGCAGAACAAACCGGTATTCAGCACCCTTACGGTCGGCTATGTGCGCCACTGGATGGTTTTGAACAGTCTGCTCACGAGTTTTTTGCCCATGGTGGTCAGGGAGCCAATATCACCATGCCGTTTAAACAGCAGGCTTTTGACATTTCCAGTGAGCTGACTGAACGCGCAGCGCTGGCAGGGGCGGTCAATACACTAAAGAAGCTGGATGACGGGCGTCTGTTAGGGGATAACACCGACGGGATTGGGCTGTTAAGCGATCTTCTGCGTTTGCAGTTGATCCAGCCGAATGACAGGATCCTGTTGATCGGTGCTGGCGGCGCGGCGCGCGGTGTGATCCTGCCGCTGCTTGGTTTTAACTGCAACGTGACAATAACTAACCGTACATACGCCCGAGCTGAAGAGCTGGCGAAGTTGTTCCTGTCGCACGGCAATATTCGATCGCTTGCCCAGGATAAACTGGGTGGTGAGCAGTTTGATCTCATTATCAATGCAACCTCCAGTGGTGTTGACGGTGGTGTTCCAGACCTTCCAGCCAGTTTGTTGAAGCCGCATACCCGTTGCTACGACATGTTTTATCAGGTTGGTGATACATCTTTCCTGCAATGGTGCCGTAAGCAGGGATCGACACAGATGGCGGATGGATTGGGAATGCTGGTGGGGCAGGCAGCACACTCCTTTATGCTGTGGCACGGCGTTATGCCGGAGATCGCGCCAGTCATTCATGTACTTAAACAAGAAATGAGCGCGTGAATCAGGCTATTCAGTTTCCAGAGCGCGAATGGTGGGATGAAACCGCGCAGGCCGTCTGCTTCAGCGCGCTGGTTAACGGTTTCCAACTGGTGTGCGCGATTGACGGCGAAGCCTTACTTCGCCGTTTTACTGCGGAAGGCGATCCTCTTATCTGTTTCAGCCAGAATCGCTGGGAGCTGGAAGAAGATGCCGAGCTGGCAATCAAGCAGCAGGAAGAAGATGCTCAGGGTTGGGTGTGGCTCTCTTCGGACAAGTAGTCATTTTTCCAGTCAACATAGTTATTAGCGGAATAGAGCAGGCCGCTAATCTCTTCTTCAGTTAGAGGACGTATCTTTTTCGCCGGGCTACCTAAATAGAGATATCCGCTCTCAAGCCTTTTTCCGGGAGAGACCAGACTGCCCGCCCCGATCATTACGTCATCTTCTACGACTACACCATCCAGCAGAATCGACCCCATCCCGATTAACACCCGGTGGCCAATAGTGCAGCCGTGCAGCATCGCTTTATGCCCGACCGTAACATCTTCCCCGATAATCAGCGGATAGCCTTCAGGGTTAGCGGCTGATTTATGTGTCAGATGCAGTACGCTGCCATCCTGGATATTGCTGCGTTTACCAATGGTGACCCGGTTAACATCTCCCCGGATAACAACCAGTGGCCAGATACCGACGTCGTCAGCCAGTATCACGTTGCCAATAACCACGCTGGTGGGATCTATCATCACCCGTTCACCCAGCTGAGGATAAACTCCTTTATATGCACGTATGTTGTGACTCATAACTACCTCATTGTTGATGCGATGGCTGTAGCCTAGTGTTGGAAGTGATAGTTGATCAATATATGGCAAAAAAAGCGCGTTAATTTTGTGCGGATCGCCTGAGATCTCAGCGATAAGAGCGAAATCTCAGCAACCGGAAAGAAAGATCCAAAAAAGGCTTGTGCATTAAATTCGGATCCCTATAATGCGCAACCACTGAGACGGCACAACGGCTTACAGGCCAGCGGCTCAGGAGGTTCAGGAAGTTCTGAACCGCCGGAAAAACTTCTCAAAAAGAAGTTGACTCCGAAGGAGGAAAGCGTAATATACGCCACCTCGCAACAGGAAGCTTCGGCACTGATTGCACCGCTCTTTAACAATTTATCAGACAATCTGTGTGGGCACTCGCAGGATTGATATCAGTCACCTCCGGGTGACAAAAAATATCAAGTCTTAAGAGTGAACACATAATGAAATTCATTATGACGTTTTACACTTGAGCATCGCTGCACTTGTTGCAGCAAATCGAACTTTTAATTGAAGAGTTTGATCATGGCTCAGATTGAACGCTGGCGGCAGGCCTAACAC
>NZ_CP046510.1 GCF_009738185.1 Erwinia sorbitola
TAGTGCGCATCTCAGCATCTCAGCATCTCAGCATCTCAGCATCTCAGCATCTCAGCATCTCAGCATCTCAGCATCTCAGAACTACTGAATACAAACCCGAAATCCAGGTCAACCGCAGGATTGCAGGATTGCAGGATTGCAGGATTGCAGGATTGCAGGATTGCAGGATTGCAGGATTGCAGGATTGCAGGATTATTGTGTTCATCGGTGGCAGAAAGTGAAGCGGAGAGTTTAATTTTTATAATTCTGGGATTACATGATTACATGATTACATGATTACATGATTACATGATTACATGATTACATGATTACATGATTATCAAATCTCCCGATGTTGTTTGCAACCAGTGATTACGTTATCTTTGCATCACAGGATTACATAATCCTGTGATTTTAAAATCCTGTAATCTCAGGATTACACAATCCCAGGATACCAGCCTTTAACCTGCAGGAGTTCGTCATGGCGACAAAAATTATCTCTTTCCTGAACGGGAAGGGCGGGGTAGGGAAGACCACTACATCCATCAATATCGCGACATGCCTGGCGCGCAAAGGGCACCGGGTTGTGATGGTGGACACCGATCCTCAGGGCAGCATCAGCAACTGGTATGACGAAACTAAATGCAAATTTGACCTTGCTGAAGCGGCCTCCGAAAAAGAGGTATACACCGTACGCAAGCAGCTGAAGGATTATGATTACGTTGTCATCGATGGTGCCGCTGCCATCACCGCTATTTCTTCTGCTGCCGTTATGGTGAGCGACCTGGTACTGATTCCGGTCACCCCCTCACCACTCGACTTTGCCGCCTGTGGTGCCATCCTGGCGGTGGTTGAAGCGCGTGAAAATCTGCAACCCGTCATAGCACGCTTCCTGATCACCAAAAAAGTTGCTTCCACACGTATGCTGGAGGTTCTCAAAGAGTCAATTGAGGATACGGGTGTACCTGCGCTTAAAACTGCAACAACGCAGCGTCAGGTGTATATACGCACCATGCTCGACGGCGGAACGGTATTCGATACTACCGACGGAAATGCAAAAGGTGAGATCGAAGTGATGACTAATGAAATTCTGGAGCTTTTAGCGTGAAAATGAAACTTGGCCAGCATCGTCAGCTAGCTCCGGCCCTTGATGCTGTGAACAAACCAGCAGGCGGAACTGTAAAGAAATTGCAGACCAATATCGATGAAGAGTTACACCGGCGTTTCAAAACCGCTTGTTTCCTGCAGGGCCGTGAAATGAAGGATGTACTCACCGAACTTATTGAGGGCTGGTTACCCGAAAATGAGCCCAGGTAGAGCAATATGATTGCTGATGTATCATGCATAAAAATCTTTCCTCCAGCGATTTGATGAAAATATTGTGGATCGCCTGAGAGGATCGTGCTTTAAAAAAGATCCAATAGTGTTTGTTTTTCTTTTTATAGTTTAGATCTTTAACTTTAAGGGGTGAATTTCATCATTTAAATCATAAGGTTATAGCGACATATGTGGAGTGATTTCCTGCTTCAGGTGGAGTAATTTCCTGTTATATGTGGAGTGATTTCCTGTTATATGTAGAGTTTTTTCCTGTGGATAACTTTTTGATTTGCAGAGAGAACCTTATGTGGAGAGATTTTCTGTGGATAAGCCCCCCTTCCGGTCTTAGCTGGTGATCACCCCTGACTTTCCTCTCCACGTATCATTCCTGATGTTATGTGGAATGTTTTCCTGCCCCTGTCGCCCCGAAAGACGATCCGGTCATATTAGCGTAGTAACTTATGCCGATGAGTTACCTCATTCTGTGTTGCTTTATCTTGTAATACCAATAAGTTAATTAGTAGCGTTACACGATATGTGGAAGAATTTTCTGTCCCGAGGTTCATCTGGTAAACGTGGAATGATTTTCTGTTCGCCATTAAATTTTCCCCCGGCTGAAAGGTGGAGAGATTATCTGTTGTGTGGAAGATGAGTGGCCATGTCACTCTTTTTTACGTGGATAGATTTTATGCTGCTTGCCGCAAACTTGTTTGCAGGAATATGAAACGTGGAGAGATTTCATGTGATATGTGGAGGAATTTTCTGTAGGGGCAGTAGAATATATGACTAACATGAGCGGCTGAGAACGCGTTAATGTGGAGGGATTTCATGATAGAGATTGAGTTAACTTACTGAAAAAAATATTTTTTCCAGGAAATTTCGATATCAGTTATTGTCGGGGAGATGCTGCTAATGTGGAAGGATTTCCTGTCAGCGATTCAGTATGTTATGTGGAGTTTTTTTCTGTTGGCTGGAGGCAGATAAACGATCTTCCTGGCGGGACAAAGGATCTGTTCAGGAGCTAATGTGGAAGCATTTTATGTTCGGATTTTGACTAGTTCTTATTAACTTGTTGATATTTATATATTTATAAGTGTTACTTTTCACTTTACCTCAGCAATTTTTGTGTGGAATACTTGGACTAACATTCCACAAAGGGATCCTGCTACATGGAGCTGAACAAACTGACCGTTGTGCAAGGTAATGATCTCCTTGAGGGGGCTTACAGCGTGACGCTTGATGAGATGCGTTTGCTGAACCTTGCACTGGCACAGATTGACAGCAGGAAACCGCAGCCTGACGCGCTGTATCGTCTTTTCCCACATGATTATCAACGCATTTATGGTCTGAACCCTACCAGCAGCCACCGCCAGCTGCGTGAAGCAGCTGAGAGCCTGATGAAAAAGCCGGTCACCATCTACCTGCCCGATCGTAAAACAGGCAAGATGCGGACCGTTCAGCTGTCATGGTTCTCCCGGCTTGAGTATGTGAGCAGTGACGAGCAAAGCGCCGTCGTTCTTCGCTTCGGCCAGGATGTGGCTCCGTATCTTTACGAGCTGAAGGAGTCTTTTACCAAGCTTAATTTTGCCAACATTGCCAAACTGGATACTTCATTTTCGGTGCGGCTCTATGGCTGGTTAATCAAGGCAAAAAACCTCTACGGGCGTAAAACCAGTAAGGCAATCGAAGTGACTCTGGCACTGGACTGGATGCGCGAAAAAGCCGGATTGCGGGGGAAATACGAGGATTATCGTGACTTCCGGCAGAAATTACTTGAGCCAACGCTGGCGCGCATCAACGCCAATACGGATATTTCTGTGATCTGGGAGCCGGTCAAAAAAGGGCGCACCGTGGTATCGATTAAATTTTCCTATGTCGATGAATCCACACCTGAAGCGAGTAAACCGCTACGGCCTAAATTTCCTCGCCGTCCCCGTGCAGTCGCAGGATCTGAGCTGGAAGGCGACTGGGCCCGGCGTTGTATCACCATCATGGAACAGTACCGTAACCGCCTTTCTGCGTACGATAAGGGCGAGAAGGTTCCTCTGACGGATGTCCGGAAACTGGCCGGATGGTATAAAATTACCGGCGATAAAATCAGCCATAAACGTGTGATGGGTGAAGTTGCTGAACGTGCGAAAAAACCATAATAAAATCATTGACCCTCGTCTTTTTTATCAAAGGTTCTTCACCCGTTAAACAAAGTTACTCACCGTATTATCCCCCGTTTCTGTGGATAAAATATCGTAGCCAGTGCTCCACATATGTGCAATTAACCCGGTCGTGCAGGCTGCGTGCATACAGGAAATTCCTCCACATCAGCTCTTTTATCCCGTGCACGGCAGGATCTGATGTGGGGGTATAACGTTTGGGTGTGCGCTGAACTAAGCTACGCGGCCCAGTTTTTCAACCGTGATTAACGCAGTGCGCAAGCTTTCGGCAGTAACCGGAATGGGGAGGGCATGGATTGATTCTCCGGGACGTAATGTATGAGCAATAATCTGGTCAACTTCCGCGTGGTTATGGATATCAACGTCCAGATCCGCCAGCGTGGTCGGCAGATTAAATTGATGATAGGCAGAGATAAGCTGGCGTGCAGTGTCAGTCTGAGACAGCAGTACACACTGTACTAAAATGCCGTAGGCCACTTTAGTGCCGTGCAGGTAGCGCGAGGTTTGCGGCAGAACAGTCAGTCCATTGTGAACCGCATGAGCGGCGGCAATACGCGTATAACGCTCTCCCAGACCACCGACCATACCGCCACCGGCAATAACAGCATCAATGATATCCCGGAAATTCTGACTTAAAATTCCCCCGCGCTGATCCTCAAGCGCAGCAGCACTCTGGGTCAGCAATACATCCCGCAGCGTGGCCGCTGTGTCGATCCCCAGCCGTACCGTCAATGGCAGGGATGACGGTTCGGGAGCCAGTACTACTGCCTCATACCATTTTGCCAGTGTGTCACCGATCCCGGCCAGCAGATATTCCACCGGTGCACGTAGCAGGATCTCAGGCTCTACCAGCACCAGATGATTGGCATCTTTGAATATTTCATAATGTGATGCCTGTCCGGCAGCGTTATACCAGACGGAAAGCGGCGTCCAGGCAGCACAGGTTGCTGCTATAGTGGGGATCGCTACACAGGGCACTCTCAGGCGCCGGGCCAGTGCCTTGGCTGTGTCCAGCAGGGCACCACCACCAATGCCGATGACTACCTGACGATTCTGTCCTGATGCCTGTACAAGGGCCGAAAGATCCGGTCCGGTGCAGTGCCCATTAAAGGAAATATGCCGTGCGCCAGGAAGAGAAAAACTGTCGGGTAACCAGGGACGTGCGGCGTTGATGGCGCGCTCGCCGTAGATCCAGATTGCACGGGAAAGCTCATCCTGGTGATAAAAATCATCCAGACGCTGCAGCGCGCCAGGGTGAGAATAATAATTGGCCGGGCCGGTCACGACCTGAATATCAGTGTTACTCATAATAGCCCCTCAGTTTTTTTTCTATCCTGAAGTTACGGCCTGCATCAGGCTAATACTTTTTAAGTACTTCCATATTCTTTTTACTTCTTTGTCAGTACGTTGCCTGTTGTGAAAAAGTCAGAGTCATGGCCGCCAGTCACATGCGGTAATAAAACGATATGTCACTTTTCTTTTTTCGCTACAGGGATTTTTATATGAAGCCATTGATTACTTTACTGGCCCTCTGGGTTGCCAGTGTTTTACCTGTTCATGCCGCCACTTTGGCCCCGGTGCCGGAGAAAATCGCCAGTCATGATGGCCCGGTGCGTATTGCAGTGATCCGCAATCTGGGCTCCGACGATAACACCACTCAGTTTATTCAGGGGGCTACCCAGCAGGGGAAAGCACTCGGTTTTAAAGTCAGCACCTTTTTAACCAACGGTGATGATGCGCGTTTTCAGGACTTTGTGAATCAGGCTATCAGCCAGAAATATGACGGTATTATTCTGTCCCAGGGGCGTGCACCTTACTCTGGTACCCTCATTAAACGTATTGCTGACAGCGGTATTGCGGTGTCGGTGTTTGATACAGCGGTTGATGAAGAGGTGCCAGGCGTGACCGTGACACAACAGGATGACGCTTCACTGACCGATCTCTCTTTCGGTCAGCTGATCAAGGATCACAACGGCAAAGCCAACATAATTAAACTGTGGGTGGCCGGTTATCCTCCAATGGAACGTCGCCAGGCAGCTTACAAGGAGTTATTGCAGGCGAATCCGGGGATTCACGAGCTGGAGTCAGTTGGCGCAGTCTCTTCCGATGTGCAGGGCGATACGGCCAACAAAGTTGGTGCACTCCTGGCCAAATATCCTAAAGGCAAAGTAGATGCGATCTGGGGAACCTGGGATGCCTTCAGCCAGGGGGCACTTAAAGCGCTCAGGGAAAACGGACGTACTGAAATCAAGCTCTACAGTATTGATGTTTCCAATCAGGATTTGCAGCTCATGCGTGAAGCCGGCAGCCCGTGGAAAGTGACCGCAGCGGTGGATCCTAAGCTGATCGGGGCTACCAACGTCAGACTGATTGCTTTGAAGCTGGCGGGAGAAGCCACACCTGCCACCTATGACTTTAAAGCTACGGTAATCCCACAGGCTCTGCTGGTAAGCCAGCCGGGTACGGTAAATGTTGCCAGCCTTGGCAAGGTTATCCCGGGATGGGGACAAACGGAAGATTTTATCGCGCCGTGGTTTGCCACGCTGGAAGCGAAGTATAAAAAATAAGGAGCGGCTGATGAGTAACATGCTTCCTGTAGCGGAATACAGTCGCAATATGCGGTTGATTGGCCACAGCGATCAGGGCGGACGGCCTGACGGCGTCCAGCTGATGGTTCACCGTGGTTATGCCTATATTGGTCACATGGTGTCACAAGGATTTTCGGTGGTTGACGTGCGCGATGCGAAAAATCCCCGCACGGTGGCCTATGTTCCTGCACCACCAGGAACCTGGAATGTGCATCTTCAGGCTCATGATGACCTGCTGTTGGTAATTAATGCGCGTGACCTGTTTGCTGACGCGCGGTTTGCCAACGAAAAAGTGTATTACACCCGCCCGGTCGGTGAAACGGTCAGCGATGTGCAGGATAAGGGCTGGAGTGCAGGGCTGCGTATTTTCGATATCTCCACACCCGACAAGCCGCGTGAAATCAGTTTTCTGTCCCTGAGTGGTATTGGTATTCATCGTATCTGGTATGTCGGCGGCCGCTGGGCGTATGTTTCGGCGCTGATTGACGGTTTCAGTGACTATATATTCCTGACAATTGATCTGGCCGATCCGCGCAAGCCTGAGGTCGCTGGACAATGGTGGTTGCCGGGTATGAATACTGCTGCTGGTGAGAAGGCCGGCTGGGAAGAGGGCAAGCGCTATGCCCTGCACCATGCCATTATTAGCGGTGATGTGGCATACGGCAGCTGGCGTGATGGCGGTCTGACTCTGCTGGACGTCAGCGATCGAACCGAACCTAAGCTGATCAGTCATCGTAACTGGAGCCCGCCGTTTGGGGGAGGTACGCATACTGCACTACCATTGCCTGACAGGGATTTACTGGTGGTACTGGATGAGGCGGTGCTGGACAATCAGGAGGATGGCGAAAAACATATCTGGCTGTTTGATATTCGTGAGCCTTCAAACCCGATCAGTATCTCCACCTTCCCACAGCCTGCCGAGCGGGATTATGTAGCAAAAGGAGCACACTTTGGGCCTCATAATCTGCATGAGAATCGCCCCGGGAGCTTCGTCAGTTCGACGTTGATTTTTGCTACCTGGCAAAACGCTGGTGTCCGGGCCTTTGATATCAGTAATCCTTATCAGCCGGTGGAAACCGGTGCGCTTGTGCCTGCAGCACCGGCGCGCATGATGGATACCCGTCCCGGCCGTCCGCAGGTTATCCAATCCTGCGACGTGTTTGTGGATGCGCATGGAATTATTTACAGCACAGATTATAACGGCGGTCTTTCAGTCATTGAGTATCTCGGCTGATCTTGCCCGTTTTTACGTAAAGGCGCCGAAAACGGCGCTTTTTTTTGCCTCAAATAACGTTTATTGCATAGCGATCAGTTTTTCTGCACACGGGTTTTATCGGGTGTTAACTCTTCACCTTGCTGATTACAGACGCGCAGAGGTGCCAGCGGAGTACCGCTGCTGATTTCCACTAATTCTGAGCGCGCTTCCCCTGCGGTAAACAGGTGCTGTTCACCAAACTGACGCAGGGCAACGATCAGCGGGAAAAGGGAGTCTGCACGTCGGGTCAGCACATACTCCTGCCAGGCGGAGCCATCAGATGCGGGCTGAACCTGGAGTAAACGTGCCTCCACCAGTCTTTTCAGCCGGTCGGCCAGAATATTGCGCGCCATGCCCAGCCCGCGCTGAAACTCACTAAAACGGCGGCTGCCGTCGAAGGCATCGCGCAGGATCAATAACATCCAGCGATCGCCAATCAAATCAACACTGCGGGCAACCGGGCAGGGAGCCTGACTCAAAGAGTGACGTTCAGCCATGATGATATCCTCCGCGATTAATTTGGTTGCATTTTAAAACCACTTTATGCAAGCTGCAAATGGTTTTAATTTGAAACCAAATTTGGAGCTCAGATGGCTATCCTCGCAGATAAAAGTACAGGAAGAGCAGATTTATCATCATTTCAGGTGGTGCTGTTTGCCAGTAGCAGTGGGCTGAGTGTAGCCAACGTCTATTATGCACAGCCGCTGCTGGATGCTCTGGCGCTCTCATTCTCTATCACTCCAGCGCTAGTAGGCGGGGTTATTTTTGCCACCCAGGTGGGTTGTACACTGGCATTATTACTGCTGGTGCCGCTGGGGGATGTGGTTAACCGACGCCGTCTGATGCGCTGTCAGCTGGCCGGGTTGATTATGGCACTGCTGCTGGTCTGCACGGCAACCCACGTCATGATGTTGCTGGTAGCAATGCTGCTGACCGGCATGATGGGCACGGCGATGACGCAGGGGATGATTGCTTATGCGGCCGCAGCATCCACCCCCGAAATGCGTGGGCGCGTGGTGGGGGCCGTTGCCGGTGGCGTGGTTATCGGGCTACTGCTGGCACGGGCAGCGGCAGGTCTGATATCCGACATTACCGGCTGGCGCGGAGTGTATTTTTGTTCTGCGCTGCTGATGGTCTTACTGGCAGCGATCCTGTGGCGCAGGCTGCCAGATCTTGCGCATACGACCGCAGCAAACAAACCAGAGGCGATCCCTTCCCTGTGGCGGATGCTGAACACAAACCGGGTATTACAGGTTCGTGGCGTACTGGCACTGCTGATGTTCGCCAGTTTTAATATCTTCTGGAGTGCGTTGGTATTATTGCTTCGTACACCGCCGTGGCAACTCAGCCATGGCCAGATTGGCGCGCTGGGTCTGGTGGGTGCTATCAGCGCCCTTATTGCGGGTCGTGCCGGACGCTGGGCAGATAGCGGACTTGCTGAACGCACCAGTGCGATGGCACTGGCAGTATTATTACTGAGCTGGCTGCCGCTGTGGCTGGGAGCAGGCTCGTTGATGCTACTGATTATTGGAATTTTGCTGCTGGATGCGGCCGGGCAGGCGTTACATGTCTCCAGCCAGAGCCTTATTCTGGCCAGCCAGCAGGATGCCGGGGGACGGCTGATTGCAGGTTATATGCTGTTTTATTCTGCCGGCAGTGGTGCGGGTGCGCTGCTATCTACTCAGGCGTTTTCCAGGGGAGGATGGGACGCCGTGTGCCTGTGCGGCATCGCGAGCAGCGTGCTGGCATTGTTGTTCTGGATGATGATGCCATTAACCAGAGCTGATGGTTAAGTAATACGGTGAGCTGGCGCGTAAGGTCAGTCGTTGCGGGGGATGAGATACTTTGCCGGGTGACAATCAATCAGGTTCTGTTTCGGGCGCTGGATGATGCTCAAAACCGAAATGCTGAGTTCATCGGGAAAAGCCTGGTTGCTCAGGTTCGTTGCGGCAGGGCAGGAGGGATGCATTACGTATCAGCCTGAATTTATAGCACAGCGTACTGGGGGGAGAACATACGGAGAAACAAGTGGCATTACTCTATTATCTGTATCTGTGAACGCAGATAATCGAGACATGAAAAACATCCGGCCGCCTGTCAGGCGGCCGGTTGGCATTTACTTGATCAGGAAATCTTCAAGTTTTTTGCCTGCATCCAGTGCCTGCTTAATTACTGCCGGGGTGCGACCCTGGCCGGTCCATGATTTCTGCTCGCCGTTTTCATCAGTATATTGATACTTGGCAGGGCGTGGTGCACGTTTGGCACGTGTCTTGCCAGTGGTATTATCCGCGGCAGTCAGTTCGCTTAAATCGATACCGTCTTCCAGCAGCATCTGGCGATATTTAGCCAGTTTCTCTTCTTTTTCTTTAATTTCAGAAGCAATAGCGGCTTCTGATTCACGTCTTTCGTTCACTACCGCTTCAAGTTTTTCCAGCATCTCTTCCAGTTCAGCTAAAGACACTTCCCGAGACTGGGCACGAAGGGTGCGAATATTATTTAATACTTTCAGCGTTTCGCTCATAACGGAATCCGTAACCTGTGAGTTGGTTTAAATTAGTAACTACTACTGTATCGAGACTTAGTGTACAGACAAATGAAGAGTGAAAAAACACTAAATTAAAAAAATGTTAGTTCAAATGTTACTCTGATACTCTTTTACTCTGCCGCAGAGCGGAGGAGCGGGTTCTTATATTTACAACTTCTGGGATAAATCTTAACAATGTTTTAGGAATCAAATTTAACTGATGAAGGTTTATCCCTGTTTATCTTCAGAGAATAATGATTTATATTCCGGGGAGACCTGTTGACTCAACATGTTGTAATAGCATGGTTTTCTCTTCTGCATTCAGCTGCGAGGAGGATTTTTTCATCCTGGTTGAGTTACGCCGTCACGCTGTGCCGCAGGTTACACGAAGAAAACTGTCAGCATGCTACGCACTGTAAAATGCAAAAAATGATGCTGCTCGTATGAGATAAAAGTATGTTCGGTCAGTTCGCTGATTTTTAACTCTATACCGGATGAATTTTCCTCCAACTCTATTTTTTCCCGCCATATAGAGCAGATATGAGTGCTACAAGGGCTATTTTCAACGGGGTCTGGTGCCATCTTAGCTGTGATAAAGATCAAGATGCGCAAGATTTTTTGGTGATCCAGTTCGCGTTATTTATTTTTTAGTTACAACATACATATGAGTTGGTTTAACCTTTCACTCCATTATCCTCAGTGTCATTGAACCGGCTTTTTTAGTAAGAAAAGGGCTGGTTTCATCGCTAAACCTTTTCCTCTCGTCGGTACTATTTCACTCTATATCCCGGATGAACCATGTATCTCGAATCATCTATATTAGTCCATCACTGTTACAGATAGTCCGAATGAAAATAGAGCTGCTCTTTGTTTTTAAGCTTTGCATGAGTGTTCAGGGAGCTATGCTTCACTGGTGAGATGACTCTTACAGGTATTATCTTTTCTGTACAGGACTGGAAGAGGAAGGAATGAAAGACAGCCTGTACATCATATATGAATACAATAAATGAACAGATTTAGAGATTAATGTCAGTGTGTGTATGCCGTCGCTCATTCTGCCACAGACTCTTCATCAGTACTGGTATAGATATTCATCAGGGGATCTGTAAATGTGTTGGTACCATTCAGAAACAAAAAAAATTGCCATCAGAGTGAGGAGATTAACCCTCTGATACAGCCTAATCTGCCCGGTTTTTTAGATGAGGGAAAATCCTGCGTCTTATGCTATCACAACAACTCTAAGCGATCTTTATGACTCCAGACCTATTAAGTCTGGAGTCATATTATTAAACACGGTAAAATCAGCACCCACAGTACCGGAGGCCCGGTAAAGCTTATCCCGGAAGGTCAGGATGCCAGAATCATATGATTACAGAATCTCAGGATTACAGGATGATTGAATCCCATAATCCTGAGATGCAGCGTACAGCTTATGTCGGGCGTCATGTTTTACAGTGGCTCGACGGAGTACGCACGTCATCATTGACTGAACTGGAAGGTAGTGGTCACGCGGGTTCCGTGATGCAGGTGATGAAACTGTGGGTCAGGCTTTCATTGCTGCAAACCCGCCGCCGCCCGGAAATCGCGATCTCATCATTATTGAAACATGTATTGCCGGTTATCGGGGAGTGGCCGCTGACATCCGTCACGCGCTTACAGTTAAACCGCCTTTTTAATATCCTGATTGCCGACGGAAAAAAAGAAGAGGCCCGACGAGTGTTTGCGCTCTGTAAGCAGTTTTTTTCCTGGGCTGAAATGCAGGGCTATCTTGAGCACTCCCCGCTCAGTGCGATGAAAAAACGCGATGTGGCTGGCAGAAGCGCTGCACCGGGCAACCGTACGCTAAGCGATGCCGAAGTCTGGATTTTCTGGCATGGTCTGGACGCCTGGGATCTCTCAGAGCAGTGCCGCTGGGCGCTGCGTCTTTGTCTGCTGACTGCTCGCAGACCGGATGAGGTGGTGCAGGCGCGTAAGGATGAGTTCAATCTGACATCCGGCATCTGGCGGCAGGGCACGCGGAATAAATCGCAGCGCGAGCATATTTTGCCGCTGACTCCAATGATGCGTGTCTGCATCAGTGCGCTGATGAACGCCAGCCCGGAGGAGTCACCCTGGCTGGTACCCTCTCCCGTGACATTGTCACAACCCTTATCAAGAGGTGCCATTACTCAGGCCCTGCGGCGTATGATACGTGCCGATCGCGGTTTGGGTATTGCGCCTTTCACCACACGCGATCTGCGCCGCAGCGCCCGTTCCCGTCTGGCAGCACTCAATACTCCGAATGATGTTGCGCGTAAAATCATGAACCATGCCCTGGAAGGTATCGACCGGGTATATGACACGCACAATTATCTGCCGCAGATGCAACAGGCACTGAGTGCGTTATCTGAAAATATTGAGAATATTATAGCTGCTGAATCTTACCATCTGCTTGAGCATCGTTATCCCGGTGAAAAACTTCAGCTTGATGAACGCGCACTGCTTTATATGGAGCCATAGAATGACAATGTCACTGGTTTTTCGTAATGAAAAATTCAGCCCTGATCGATTCACTGGCTGCATCGCAGAACGCTACCAGTTTATTAACTGTGATTTCTCCGGATGTGACCTTACTGATACGCAATTTATCCACTGTCAGTTTTATGACAGGGAGAGTGAGCAGGGCTGTAACTTTACCCGTGCTACGCTGAAAGATGCGAGTTTTAAGCACTGCGATTTATCCATGAACAACTTTCGTTCCGTCAATGCGCTGGGTATTGAGATAAGTGAGTGTCGGGCACAGGGTATCGATTTTCGCGGTGCCAGCTTTATGAATATGATCACCACGAAAAGTTGGTTTTGCAGTGCATTTATCACCAAAACTAATCTGAGTTATGCCAACTTATCCAAAGTGGTGCTGGAGAAATGCGAGCTGTGGGATAATCGCTGGGTCGGTACTAACGTCGTGGGTGCCATTTTCAGTGGCTCCGATCTCTCAGGTGGCGAATTCAGCTCTTTTGACTGGCACTCGGCTGACTTCACTCACTGTGATTTAACCCGCTCCATTACCAGCGATCTCGACCTGCGCAGTACTGACCTGGAAGGTGTCAAACTGGACAGTGCCCAGGTTAGCATTCTGGTAGAACGTCTCGGAATCAGGGTTGAAGAGTAATATCAGTTACGGCTTAGTTCAATTGAATTAAAATCGATTAAACATAGCGCTTCTATACCCGTAGATCCGAATGTTATTGATTCTGAGCAATAAAAACCCACAATCGATGAGGCATTAGATGTCGTTTAAAAAACCTTCAAAATGCTGAGTGATTAACACTCAGCATTTTATATTTAATTGTCCGTTGGTCCGCAACCACCAATCCATTTTGAAATAGAAACGGCAGGATGGAGCAGGTAATCATAGCTACAGTCTTTCTGCTTATTTTCAACACGACCAGTACATGCCGTAAGGGTGGCAACAGCAGCAGCAATTATGGTGAATTTAACTATACGATTCATGAATATCCCTTTTACACATATAAATTAACTAAGAGTCAGAATGATATGAATAAAAACAAAATGAAACAATATTCAAGCTGCTCATCAGTCGCTTTTAAAGAAATTACTATATTTTTTTAAAACGATTTTCACAGAAAATGATTGTGCTCCATGAGCTGCTTACAGTATGTGCCACCACACTCAGAAACCACCTCGCCAAAACCTATGCAGAAAAAAACAAAACCGCAAACTTAAAATTGATTATTACTTCTTATATTGCTGGAAAAGATAGAATTTAGGCCGGCGCACTTACCTCGCGAATCGAAGAACTAACACTAAAACCAAAGTCCACCTCCTTTTAAGCAAGAAGTAGAAAATATGTTTGATTACACCCTGACTAGATCAAAGACGCCGACGATTGCTCTGATTATGATCGCGCGCCCTGTCAGGGAAACAGGCGTGGGTGTAACTATTTAACAATATTATAATGATTTTAGAGGATTTTATGGGCAACACTAAATTAGCTAATCCAGCCCCGCTGGGTCTGATGGGTTTCGGCATGACCACAATTTTGCTAAATCTGCACAATCTCGGGCTTTTCCCGATGGATGTCATTATCCTGGCTATGGGCATTTTCTACGGAGGCATCGCACAACTGTTAGCGGGCCTGCTGGAATATAAAAAAGGCAATACCTTTGGTTTAACCGCTTTCGCTTCTTATGGTTTCTTCTGGCTGACGCTGGTTGCTATACTGCTTATGCCAAAAATGGGGTTGGCTGAAGTAGCCAACTCACAATTTATGGGTTCCTATCTTGGCCTGTGGGGTGTATTTACACTGTTTATGTTCTTCGGATCTCTGAAGGGTAATCGCGTAATGCAATTCGTTTTCCTGAGCCTTGTAGTATTGTTTGCACTGTTGACGACAGCTCATCTGGCAGATAAACCGGGCCTGATTCAGATCGCTGGCTGGATTGGCCTGGTCAGCGGAGCAAGTGCTATGTACCAGGGGATGGCTGAAGTACTGAATGAACAGTTCGGCCGAACCATACTTCCGCTTGGCGAACCACGCTGATTTCTTCTCCTTGCCTGCATTTATGCAGGCAAATTTCTTTCTCAGGTAAGACGTTAAGCCCTCTTTCTACAAAATACCGTAATATCCCTTCCCATCGCTGAACTCCTTTACTCATAAAAATCGAATCAATAAAATATCTATTGATATATACGCATTAATAAGAAAATCATTGTTTTCACGATAAATAATAACACAGCTCAAGTTTACTTGAAGTTAGTCACAACAATGAACTATTATCAGCACGCTGATGAAAGTACGCTTTCATTTTATTTAAAAGGATTTTTTCATGTTTATAAAAAAAGCGGGTATTTTAATCCTGAGTACTATCATTTTTTCAGGTAGTGCATTTGCCTCTTCTTCCTTTGGTGGTATCAATAGCCAGGAACAAAAAATGCGTTCCTTAGTAACTCAATGTAACGATAGCATTAAGAAATCCCTTCATTCCCCTGTCCTTTTAGATATCAGTTTTGGGGCGCTTGGTGGCGTTCAAAAACATTGTGGTTCTATTGCTGATAAAACTAGAAAGTTAATCACTGACAGACATAATCAGCATGAAAAATGGGAAGCTGAGTTCCAGGAGCTTCTTGAAAGATTTAATGCTATTCCTGTATCCCAACAGCATAAATTCCATGCAGCTCAATTGGTTAAAAAAATACGAGTTCTTACTGCAGTTGATAAACTAGCTGGACGTAGTACAACTTCCAGAATTTTCGTTTATCGCGCTATGATGAAAGAACTTGATCAATTAGACTCGCTGTTACTTTCTATTGATAAGTAGATAATTAATTTGGTTAGTTAACCAAGGCGCTGACGATAAACTATCATCGGCGCCTTTTCACATGCATGCTTTATCGGATTTATCTGCATGTTTTCTATAAGCAAAAAAACTGTCTTAGCTTTAATACTGTTTTCAATACCGACCGTTATCAGTGCTGGTGAATATTTTTACATAGCGGATGGTGAGCGGGACTTAGGACACATTGAGCTGGATATTACGAAAGAGGGTTTTCCCTGTTTTGATAGAGAAAGACTATTAGAATGGAAAATTATCACACCAGAAAATATGGGTGAATTAAAAGAAATCGGATGTATCAACAACAAGGAACTTTATCCGCTAAACATTAGCGCCAACCTGATTGAAAAAATCAACATCCTTACTTTTATACGTTTAGAGCCAACTGAGGTAAAAAATGATCCTCGCCTGGCCATTAGCAACAGAGATGATGGTATTCCCGCCATTCTAATTAATTATGACGCCAACTATCAGAGATACGAGGGTTTGCGTTACGCCCGTAGAAAAATAAAAGACAATATTGAATTTGAGCTGGAATCCGGTATCAACCTCAAAAAATGGCGCTTAAGAGCAAAACAGTACCATAATAATGAAGATATGCCACAGAAACGCGTTAAATTCTCCGATATTTATCTGGAGAGAGACATCTCTGCAATCAATTCTCGTTTACATATGGGCGATGGTTACAATAATAGTTTCTACCTTGATTCTTTTCCTTATCGTGGAATTAAGCTGGCATCAGATGACAACATGTTCCCCTCATCACAAGGTGCGGTGTTGCCATGGGTTTATGGTGTCGCACTGACAGATGCTGAAGTGGAGGTTATACAGAACGGTATGACGGTTTACCGCACAATGGTTTCTCCCGGAGACTTTGTTCTGAGAAATATCAAGCTGTTTGATAAGTCAGGTTTTATCAGCATGATCGTTAAAGAGAGTGACGGCACGTCAAGTTATTATGATGTTCCATGGAACCAGTTAGAGAATCTTATTGATAAAGACACATGGAAATATGATATCTCTTTTGGAAAATTCATGAGTGATAGTCGAATGGAAGAGTCGCACCCGTTATTCTTCCAGGGCGGCTTCGGTTATGGTATTTCTACACAAAACTCATTGTATGGCGGTGCCTTAGTTTCAGAGGGTTATTACAACCACTCATTTGGCATTGGTCAGAGACTGGGGCAGTATGGTGACGTTGTGCTCAATCACCGTGTCAGCAAAATAACTTCATCGGAACAGGGCGAAGTGAAAGGTGAAAAGCTGCGCCTTCAATATAGTGCCAACTTCAACAAGTTAAACACCAGTATTACCGCGAATGGTGATTATTTCCTACAGCCTCACTATAATGATTTTAACAATTATGCAAATAGTGCAAAATCTGGCTACTTTTGCTGCGACTTTTACAAAAAAGAGTATAGTTATGAACTCTCCCTCCAGTCGTTAATCAGCCCTTCTCAGAATCTGTCTTTTAACATTAACCACGAAAAATACAGAGGCGAGCAGGGTAAAAGTACTTTTTATGCTTTGACTTTTACACAAAGTGCATCACTGTTATCATTTGATTTAGATCTTGCGTACAACCGTTACAGCACTCATAAAGGTGAGATGCGTTTTGATATTACTTTCCGTATCCCGTTAGCAAAAACAGGGATCAAGAATACCAGTGTGAATCTGGGATATAGCTATAACCCCTATGATCACTATCAAAAAGAAATCAGCATCAACGGCCGGAAATTAGATAACAACCTGAACTATCAGGTGGCAGCCCAATCAGGTAAGAAAAGTAAAAAAACTTATCGGGCAAATGCTCGTTATCGCTATGCGGCTGGTGAATCCGGCATTAGATATATATCTGGTACTGATTACACACGTTACTCGGCAAATAGTTCTGGTTCATTAGTTTTCCATAGTGCAGGAATGACCGCCGGGCAAACGTTAGGTGATACAAACGCCCTTGTTTATGCCAAAAATCATCCTGATACAGAGCTTCCCGATCAGATGGATGTGATTACAAACAAACGTGGATATGCCATTATCACCGGACTTATTCCCTATCAGGTCAACGCAGTAAGTGACGAATTCGCTGAAAGAGATATTTTTGATGATGAGCCAGAAAATGAAGTTGTGAAAGTTCCAACCTTAGGTGCACTTTCATATTACGAGTTAGTCAATTAATCATTTATTTCTGTATTGGTTATCAGATTCTTCACAATCTTTTTATTTGAAATTTCCGTCATAACAACCAAATGCGTTATGACGGCGTCTTATGTTTTTTATCCTTTCAGCGCGTCTTCAGCAGATCTGCATACTGCTTCTTTGATTCATTTTACCTTGCCAGTTATCAGTTTTTTAAAAAAATCTATAAAATACTATTGCCATTAAACAATAATGAAAAAATAATAAGTTTTATGATAAACAGCAGTTTTACCCATCAAGTCTTGAAGTTAATGATAATAATGCACTATTATTACCAGGATTATGACAGCACACTTTCATGTTTTTTAAAAGAAATTAAATTATGCTAAAAATAAAAACCGGCATCTTGATGCTGAGTGCAGTTGTTTTTTCAGGTAGTGCTTTCGCTGATATTAACAGTAATGAAAAGAAACTACGGCAATCAGTACAGCAGTGCATCAGTAATATACATGCGGACAGCAAAATCACATCCCCTAACCTGCCAAAGGTGACCAAGATTATTTATGATGTACATGGTGGAGTTCAGAAATACTGTGGTTCAATTGCTAATAAAACCAGAAAGTTAATTACAGCTGAATATGATCAGGTTGAAGCATGGCAGGCTGAATACAGAGAGCTGTCTAAAGAATATCTCGCCATACCTATTTCTGATCGAAACAAACCGTATGCAAAAAACATAGTCAGGAAATTAATTATCCTTCTTGCACCTGAGAAACTGGGAAGTACAGGTGCAGACAGTAAACTAAATATCTATCGCGCTATTTTGAAAGAGGTTGATAATTTAGACGCACTGCTGATTGCTATTGATGGCAATTAAATACTTAGTTAGTTAAACAACTCGTCTGCATTAGTTGCCTGATGCTCAGTTGTTTTGAAAAAGCCGCCATGACTCCTAAAAGGGGATACGGCGGCTTTCTTACTGCAAGCAGGATAAATAACAGTTTTTTAAGGGGCAGTTTGGATATCGAAAATTATTGTACGTTAAGGTTATTTTTTGTACTTCTAGGCTGTGGTAAGGGCGATCGATCACGTTGACAGGCTGCTTTGAGCGAAAAGCGGACATTGCATCGAAAGCCCTGCTGACTTTGTCAGGACATGCCTTTATTTTTAAGTCATTAAAGGCATGGGCCCCGCATTCCAGATTATTGCCATATTCCTTTAGGTCAGGGCTTACGAGATCACGTCGCGAAAGCCATCAAATCGGCCTCACTGTTTTTTAATAATCATGCCATTACGCAGCTTTTGCGCTACAAAGAGAAGCTGCATAGATTTTACTTACTGGCTGCCAGCACCTTCTCAAGGGCTGACGTTGCACGTTGAGCGACGACCGGACAGGCCGAATTTTCAAGGGCGACGCTCACCCCCCTTAATTGCGTTTCAGTCAAACCAATGTTTAAAGAAATGTTGAAATGGGACATTAGCTGCGGCTCAACGCCTTCCAGGCCTGCAAGTGCGCCAAGGGTGGCAATCTCACGATCTTCATAACTGAGGTTGTCCCGTCCAAAAATGTCACCAAACAGATGTTCTTTCAGGTACGTATCAATAGCAGGAGCAAAATCGAATACAGGCCCTTTGGCTGGCACACCTATCAGGTATGTCTGCACAGATGTGCCCAGTTCAAGGAGGGATCGGCCAGCAGGCAGCGGGCTGGCTTCGGAACCTGCAATATCATTTATACCCTGTTCTTTTCGTTCATTCACAAGGGTCATAAAGGTTCCAAGTGCGTTAAGCGCACGTGGAAAACCAAGGTAAGCATAAAGCTGTACCAGTATTTCTTTTATGTCGTTAATAGTCAGGCCAGCATGTAGGCCTGCTTCCAGTGCGGCTCTCAGTTTATGATTATCGCCCAACGCAGTGAATGCAGAAATTGGAGCGATCGCCTGCTGGCGACTCGTCAGCTCTGTAACTTTCATAGAATGATCCCTTTGAGGCGGAGCAGTTTTCCGGCCTTTAATCAGCTAAGTTAATGTGTGATGGTCGCCTGCATCGCAGCGGTTTAGCGCTCACCCACTACCATGACAAAGGCGCATTTACGCACCTTTGTCATTACACTGGAAAATCATCAGTCAGGGATCTGGAAACCATAGGTTGCCAGATCCAGTGAGTCGGGATCCGGGCCGCCACGAACGCCTGTTTCAAGCGCATCAATAGCTTTAATTTCATTAGCCGTGAGCCTGAAATCAAACACGTCGAAGTTTTCGACAATTCGGTGGGGTTTTACAGATTTAGGAATGGCGGAATATCCGTGATCCAGATGCCATCGAAGAATAACCTGTGCCGGCGTCTTCGAATATTTTCTGGCAATGTCAGTGATTACCTTATCTTCGAAAGGATTTTTCTCCGCATTGTTGTAGGTATAAGACCCACCCAGTGGTGACCAGCATTGTGTGATAATGCCATAGTGGTCGTTAGCCGCACGCCATTCCGCCTGTGAATAATATGGATGAACCTGGATCTGATTCACCGCAGGAACAACACTGGTCTCTGTAATCAATCTGTCGAGTTCAGTGGGCGTGAGGTTGGATACACCAATGGCACGCACGCGCCCCTCGGCCAGCAGCTTTTCAGCCGCCTTATAGGCCTGAATGGTCTTTTCAAATTCTGATGCCAGAGGCTGATGAAGCAGCCAGAGGTCCAGTTGCTCAATGCCTAATTTATTCAGACTGACATCAAAGGCGCGAAGAGCAGAATCGTAGCCATAGTCGGAAATCCACAATTTAGTTTCAATAAAGATATCGTCGCGGTCTACGTCCGACCGACGGATCCCGGCGCCGACTTCACGTTCATTAAAATAGGCCGCAGCGGTATCGATAAGCCGATATCCGGTTTCCAGTGCCTTCTTCACCGCCTCGGTAGTTTCTTCAGGTTTGGCCTGATAAACACCCAATCCCAGAGCGGGCATTTTCACACCATTATTCAACGTAATATAAGGATTTATACCATTCATTTGAGTCCCTTTTTAGCGTTGTGGCTTAGAGGAAGCATACGTGATGCCATGAATAAGAAAGCGAGGGGTTACCCTTATCAGTCACTGACACGGGTAATGAGACTGACAGAAGGTCCGAATGTCAGCAGCGATTGCAGGTATGACATAACTTCTGCAACATGCGGGTTTTCCGCATGGCTGGTTACTGCATCCTGGTTTACCCAGCCGTCAATAATATAAAACGTGTCGGGTTCATCGATTTTTTGATAAAAATCGTAATAAAGGCAACCTGCTTCAAGGCGCGCAGGCCCGACAAATTTCAGGATCAGCTCTTTAACGCGCTCACGATTCTCAGGTTCACATCGCAGTTCACAGATGATGTGGCGTTCTTCCGATTTTATTTTCTGCATCGTCATCTCTTCAGTTCTTACCGGCATAAACACGGGTCATACCGCCATCGACTATCAGGTCAATGCCACGTATGTACGTGCTCGAGTCTGATACCAGAAAAATCAATGCATCAGCGATATCTTCCGCGGTGCCCACGCGCCCGGCCGGAATTTCTGCAGAAACTCGCTCCGCATATGAGGCAATATCGTTGTCACTCATTTTCTGTTCGTTGCTGTAACCTTCGGTCGGGACTACACCGGGACTTATGGTATTGACCCGGATATCTCGCCCTTTTAGATCCGTGGTCCAGCTGCGAGCCAGTGAACGCACTGCCGCTTTGGTCGCGGCATAAACAGCAAATCCAGGTAACCCCATATCTGCAGTAATCGACGCATTCAGCACTACGGAGGAACCGTCACGAAGCACGTCCAGCATGCTCTGCATAGTGAGTACAACACCTTTAACATTTATGCTCAGTTCGCTGTCGATCTGATCTTCGGTCAGTTCTTCGAGTGGCGTGGCGTGGCCACCACCCGCATTAGCGAACAAAATATCCAGATGCCCCTGTTCGGCTTTAATGGTGGCAGCCGCACGCAGCATGTCTTCTTTACTTGAGACATCCGCACATATAGCTCTGGCGGAGTTGCCCAGTTTGGTTACTGCCTCGTCCAGCACGTTCTGTCGGCGGCCAGTGATATAGACTGTTGCGCCGTGTTCAATCAGTCGCTTCGCTGCACCGAAACCCAGGCCGGTTGTTCCGCCGGTGACCAGTGCGATACGGCCTTTAAGAGATTGGGTCGTCATGATGATGTCCTCTGAGAATGAATACGGGGGAGGATACCGGCGACATGGCGTCGCCGGTTAATGAAGCAAGGCTTAGCGGTTAATGGACTTCATCATTGCAGCGTTATAACGCTCGCCCTGGACGGGAACTTTTGCCAGCACATCTGCAATTTCCTGTAGGTCTGCGGCCGTGAGTTCAACTGCAGCCCCGCCTACATTTTCGTCGAGACGGTGAAGTTTTGTGGTGCCGGGGATCGGAGCAATCCATGGTTTTTGAGCCAGCAACCAGGCTAAAGCAATCTGTGCCGGGGTTGCTTGTTTACGCTCAGCAACTTTACCGATCAGGGCGACAAGGTTATGGTTGGCCTGACGGGCTTCGTCAGCAAAACGCGGCAGATTATTTCGGACATCTCCTTCAGCAAAGGTGGTTGCACCATCAATCTTTCCTGTAAGAAAGCCTTTACCCAGCGGGCTGAAAGGAATGAAGCCGATACCCAGCTCTTCCAGCGTCGGGATAATGACGTCTTCAGGTTCACGGGTGAACATAGAGTATTCACTCTGCAGTGCGGACAGCGGCTGAACAGCATGTGCGTCACGAATAGCTTTTACGCCCGCCTCACACATCCCAAAATATTTCACCTTTCCTTCCTGAATCAGGTCGCGTACAGCTCCGGCGACATCTTCCATTGGCACGTTTGGATCCACACGATGCTGGTAAAAGAGATCGATGTAATCCGTTTTCAGCCGCTTAAGGGACTGTTCAACGACAGTACGAATACGCTCAGGACGACTGTCGAGTCCCGCCGCTGCATTACCCTCTTTAAAACCGAATTTTGTAGCGATAACGATCTGGTCACGGAACGGTGCCACAGCTTCCCCGACCATTTCTTCATTGATCTGACCATACGCTTCTGCAGTGTCGAACAGCGTTACGCCGCGCTCATAAGCTGCACGGATAAGTTTGATGGCTTCAGCTTTGTCTGTCGCAGGCCCGTAGCCAAAGGTCAGTCCCATACATCCCAGACCAATTGCCGATACTTCAAGGCCACTGTTACCTAATTGTCGCTTTTGCATAATGAGTCTCCTGTTTATGGATTGAACACCTCACAAGCACGGCTTGATTAGGTGGTGTTCATATACTCTAAGGAATGACTGGTCATTACTGAAGTGGCATAATCAGATAACCGACATGAGTGGAACTAATAATGAATCATACGGATTTCAATCATCTTGCTGTTTTCATTACGGTAGCGCGTGAAAAAAGCTTCACGCGGGCCGCGGCGCACCTGGGCGTTTCACAATCAGCAATCAGTCATAGTATTCGTGGTCTGGAGGAAAGACTGGGCATCCGTTTACTTACTCGGACAACGCGAGGTGCTGTGCCAACCGAGGCGGGAGAACGGCTTCTTGCGAATCTTACGCCTTACTACGACGGGATCGAAACTGAGCTTGCCACTTTAGGAGAGCTGCGCGAGAAACCGGGCGGCACGATACGCATCAGTTCCCATGACCATCCGGCTACCACAATACTGTGGCCAAAACTTTCAAAGCTGCTGAAGGAGTATCCTGATATCACGCTTGAAATTAACGTGGACTACGGATTAATCGATATTGTGGCGGGCCGTTTCGATGCGGGCGTCCGTATCGGGGATCAGATTGCTAAGGACATGATTGCCATGAGAATCTCGCCAGATTTTCGCATGATTGTTGTCGGCTCTCCTGACTATTTCGCCAGACATCCCAAACCACAAACGCCGCATGATCTGACCTCACACAACTGCGCCAATTTGCGGCTTTCAACGCATGGTGGCCTCTTCGCATGGGAGTTTGCTAAAGACGGAGAGGAAGTGAAGGTTCAGGTGCCCGGTCAGATGATTTTTAATACTTCACCGCAGTTGTTAACAGCGGCACTCGAAGGGTATGGACTGGCTTACGCACCGGAAGATGTGGTGCAAAGATATATAGAGGAAGGAAGGCTGATGCCGGTGCTTGAGGAGTGGTCACCCACGTTCCCAGGCTACCATCTTTATTATCCGAGCAGGAGACAGTCCCTTCCTGCATTTAAGCTGGTTTTGAACGCCCTGAAGGATTTGAATTAACTCGCATCAATATTGCCGGCTCCATTGATCGGTTGGTTAATTCTTAGGCGGCGTATTTAGCTCAGACTTAAATCCTTACTAAAAGCCACCCCTCCTGAAGTTAGAATATGTGGTGGTTGCAACGTCAGCTCCTGGCACACAGCGGAACGTCCAGCTAAGAGCTCAGGATTATTGCTGCCCTGTCTTTACCCGGAGTATGGTTTACCGGGTGGTATTAAATTCCCGCGCAATGGCGCTGATACTGTTCCCTGCGTTAATCCGTACAATCACCATAGGATGTTTTCCGTTTTCCAAGCGGCCCCCTGATAGCTCAGAAGCGTGAGGGTTATTAATATTCACTTATTTTGATGTTCTGCTATCGCCCGCTTCAGGACACTGAAAACCCTGGTATTTAAATGGGCCACATTAAAACGCAGAAACTCGGCCGCTGACTGAGTAACGCTGAAGACGTTGCCTGGTGCGAGCACCACGCCATCTTGTCGGCAGCGCCGTGCAATCGCCGTTGAATCAATCCCCTCTGGCAGGCGGCACCATAGATAGAATCCACCCCGCGGCACCATCCACGGAGTAATACCCAGCGCATCCAGATGTTCAATCGCCTCTTTTCGCGCACGATCCAGCCGGGTTGTCACCTCATTCAGATGCTTACGGTAGCTGCCACCGCCCAGTACGTTGGCGATCAGCTCGCTGGACAGCGGGCTGGGACCGCCAAAATTAGTGGCAATTTGCAGGTCGGCCAACCCTTCAATCCACTCTGCACGGCAGGCGATATAGCCACAGCGCACGGATGCAGAGAGTGTTTTCGAAAAACTCCCCATTCTGATCACACGGTCGAGGCCGTCCGGGATCGCCAGGCGTGGTGAAGGATCGGGCTCGAAATCAGCAAAAATATCATCCTCAATAATCAGGGTCTCGTGCGCAGCTGCGGCACTCAACACCCGATAGGCCGTTTGTGCAGAAAGGCACGCGCCGGTAGGATTGTGCAGGGCTGAGTTGGTGATATAAAGACGCGGGCGAACGGTGGCGAGCACCTGTTCAAACACGGCGATATCCGGACCTGTCGATGTGTAGGGCACGCCAACAATATTTACCTGATGCGTACGCAGCAGCGCCTGGAAATTGAAATAACAGGGATCGTCCACTACCACACTGTCACCGGGACGCAGCAGAAAACGACAGAGTAAATCCAGCGCCTGGCTGCCCGACCCCGTCAGCATCAGTTGCTCCATCGACGCTGACAGCCCCTCTTGCGCAAAACGCGCCAGCAGAAGACGCCGCAGCGTGGTTGAGCCATGCGTACTGCCGTAATCCGTCAGTAAGGTGTCGGGCAGGCGCGTCAGCTGGCGCAGACCTTTGCGTAGCGCCTCATTCGGCATCCAGTCAGCAGGCAGCCAGCCGCAGCCTGGGGTCAGCTCCTCCTTCCCCGCATCGAGTGACTGCCTTGAGACCCAGAAAGGATCGACATCCCGCAGCAGCGGGGTGGTGTTATCCGTGAGGCTGCGAGCTGCCAGTGAAATACCGGATACATAAAAACCCGATCCCCGCCGTGCACGGATCACGCCTTCAGCGGCCAGTCGCTCATAGGCTTCCACTACCGTAGAGGGCGACACCATCATCAGTGCGGCATAGCGCCGTACGGAAGCCAGCCGGTCACCGGGTGCCAGCGCCCCGGACAGAATCCGGCTGCGAACGTCATCGATCAGTCTTTCTGTCCGGGTCATTTTTCCACCAGGCGCAAAACTGTATGGGTAGTGTCAGCCATACAGAACAGCAAAATTGTACTGTATTGTATCTTCGAACCCTGGGTTTTGGCCTCTACTATCAGCAGGATATTACTTTTTATTTTTCAGCAGAGGACATATGGCACGAGCAGCAGCAGGTTGGTGGAGCGGGCTTTCAGGAGTGGTTATTTTCAGCGGTTCGCTCCCCGCCACACGGGTGGCAATTAGTGATTTTTCACCTTTATTTCTCACCAGTGCCCGTGCTGTGATCGCCGCACTGCTGGCCGTGGGATTACTGGTTACTCTTCGGCAGCAACGCCCTGCACACAACGACGTACTGTCACTGCTTATTGTTGCGGCCGGTGTGGTCGTGGGCTTCCCGCTGCTGACGGCGCTGGCGCTGCGTGAAATGACCTCCGCCCATTCACTGGTTTTTATCGGCCTGCTGCCGCTTTCGACCGCCATCTTTGGTGTACTGCGCGGTGGTGAACGACCTCGTCCGGCATTCTGGCTGTTCTCGCTGCTCGGTGCTGCTATTGTTGCGGGCTTTGCCATTTCATCAGGGGAAGCCGGTTCCTTAAGGGGCGATCTGCTGATGATTGCCGCTATTCTACTGTGCGGGCTGGGATACGCTGAAGGCGCAGGCCTGTCGCGGCGGCTCGGGGGCTGGCAGGTGATCAGCTGGGCACTGCTGCTGTCGCTGCCAGCAATGGCAGTAACAGGTCTGCTTAATTTACCGCTGACCTGGCATGGGATCAGCCCCGCTGCCTGGTTCAGCCTCGGCTATGTTTCCCTGTTCAGTATGCTGATCGGGTTTATATTCTGGTATCGCGGCCTGGCGCTGGGTGGTATTGCCGGAGTTGGGCAGCTCCAGCTGTTGCAGCCTTTTTTTGGTCTGCTGCTCAGTGCGCTGCTCCTTCATGAATCCATTGCCCCTGCCATGGTGGTATGTGCAGCGGCAATTATTCTCTGTGTGGCTGGAGCAAAACGTTTCGCCTGAAAGGCATTATGGCGGTGATATGTGAAAATAACGGCATCTAATGTCAGGAGAGTGCTACAACAAGTCTGAATAAAGAGCGTCACTTCGGTTGCTGCAAAAAAACCAGACCGAAGTCTGGTTTTTGCAGGCATTATGCCTCAGGGAAGGGCATGGAATTACCCGGAGCTTCCCGGTGAATATGCAGGAAAGTCAGGTGACGCTCATACTGGTCAAGGATATCATTGATGATCTGCTCTTTCGTATAGTCCATCAGATCGTTCCCCTGAGTTCCTTCCAGCAGGAAAGTCTCCAGGCGGAAATAGTCAGACTTACCGCTGCGTGCCCGATAGGTAAATGCCGGAACGGAGTAACGCTGCGGCCAGATCTGGTAGAGGAAACTCTGTTCATCGGCCATATCCACCAGCAATTCCAGATGGTTCAGGCGCTCATCCTCCACCGCAGGAAGTTCATTGATCTGCACCTTCGCACCGCGACGTTCCAGCTCACGTCCAACCTCTTCCATTGCAGGACGACAGACTTCATCCAGCATTTTACGGGTGTGAGTTGTGCCCGGATAGTTCATCACGCGGGAGATACGCTGCTTCCAGTTCAGACGATCCTCACGAGATACCGGCACCGGCGGCGTATTCACCGTCGCACTGGCACGGCGGTGATCTTCCACGCGCAGGGATTTATACAACCCGGCCATCACAAAGAAGATCACAAAGCTGAACGGCAGCCCCATTATCACCGTGGTTTTCTGCAATGCCGTCACGCCATTAACCATCAGCATCCCCAGCGTCAGCACACCAATGGTCACCGACCAGAAAATACGCAGCCAGTTTGGCGCATCGTTATTAATGTCAGCCAGACGTGAGGTAAAGTTACCCAGCACCAGCGAACCGGAATCAGCTGAAGTGACATAAAACAGCAGGCCGGTAATGGTGGCAACAGATGCGCTGAAGGTGAAGCCAGGATACTGCGCCAGCAGGCTGTAGAAACCGCGCTCCGGATGCGCCATTGTCTCCTGTGCAAACGCCATATTGCCGTGAATGATCTCATACAGTGCGCTGTTACCGAAGATCGACAGCCACAGCAGGGTGAAGATAAACGGAATGGTCAGGGTGCCCACCACGAACTGACGGATAGTACGCCCACGAGAGATACGGGCCAGGAACAGGCCGACAAACGGTGACCATGCTACCCACCACGCCCAGAAGAACAGCGTCCAGTTATTCATCCACTCGGTCGGGCGATCGAAGGCAAAGCTGTTCAGCGTCATGCCCATAAAGCGGTTGATATAATCCCCGACGTTCAGCACCAGCGCATTTAGCAGGAAGCTGGTATCGCCGACAAACAGCACAAACAGGATCAGACCAAAGGCCAGCAACACGTTGAGCTCCGACAGGAACCGGATACCTTTATTCACCCCGGAGGTGACTGAAATAGTGGCCATTATCACCGACAGCACGATCAGTCCGGCCTGGGCAGTCAGCCCTTCCGGCACATCAAACAGCACCTTCAGCCCGTAGTTAAGCTGCACCACACCAATGCCCAGCGTAGTGGCAATCCCAAAGATGGTACCCAGTACTGCGGCGATATCCACCGTATGGCCGATTGGGCCGTTAATACGTTTACCGAAAATAGGGTAGAGCGCCGAGCGGATGGTGAGCGGCAGGCCGTAACGGTAGCTGAAATAACCGAGGGCGATGCCCATCAGGGCATACATTGACCAGCCGGTCAGACCGTAGTGGAACAGCGTCCAGACCATCGCCTGACGTGCAGCTTCCATTGTCTGCCCCTGGCCTTCCGGCGGCATCATATACTGGGTCACAGGTTCGGCTACTGAGAAGAACATCAGATCGATACCGATACCCGCTGCAAACAGCATTGCCGCCCAACTCATCAGGCTGAACTCTGGTTTCGACTGTTCGGGGCCAAGTTTGATTGAGCCAAAACGTGAGCAGGCCATAAAAAGTACGAAGACGATGTACAGCGTGGCTGCCAGCAGATAATACCAGCCGAAGGTGTTAGAAACCCAGTCGAGGGTAAGATTGATCCAGCGATCGGAAAAATCTGTGAACAGAATGGTGGTCAGGGAAAACAGCAGGATAAGCGCTGCTGAGGTGTAGAAAACCACGGGATTAATACGATCTTTTTGAGGCTTTCCTGGTATTTCAGTTGTCGGCATAATCTCTCCGCAAAAAATGCTCAAGGAAAAAACCTGAAGTCCGCTCTGCGAAGCGCGCATTAGCGCATACTGGGTAAAATCCGCCGTATATCCGCTAATTACACTGGGAGAACCATCAGGATGGGTATAAGTGTAAATCACTGATTAATCTTTAATGTTTATGATCCAGATCACCCTCCAAAAGTAAATTTTGTGTAAACAGCACAAATAATGATAGTTTTTATTGATTGAGCATTCAATTAAAAAAACTTCTGCGTCTCATTCTGCCTTCTTTTTCCCCGTTAACATCCTGTACCACTTGACGACAGCCAGCAGGTCAAATAAAACTGGTTCCCGTCAGGGGAGTCTCGCCAGAGAGACTGAGAGGCTAATGAGCGATTATTCGCGGTTTAGCGACCCTTAGAACCTGACCCAGTTGATACTGGCGTAGGAAGACTCGTATCCTGATGGCGTACCTGTACGGCCTTTCTGGATACCTGCCGCAAGGGGCACGGCTTCAGCAGTTCCCGCCTTTTTCCTTCTCTGTATCACGGGTCTCAGCATGTTTTGAGAGGCTAACGTGACATTATTAACTCCACTTTTTCTGTCTTGCGGAAACCACCCAACATGAGCCGCTGGTCGGTACTGGGCGACGGCGTCGCCGGGCTTTGTGTTGCCACATCACTTGCTGAACGCGGTGAATCCGTAGAGGTGATCACCGCAGAGCAGCACTGTGCGGCATCACACTGGGCTGGCGGTATGCTGGCTCCATGGTGTGAAGGGGAGAGCGCCCCGGAAGAAGTGATCGAGCTGGGCCAGCGCTCCGCACCATGGTGGTCTGCACGGATTAACGGTGTGGAGCATCGCGGCACCCTGGTAGTGGCCTCCGCCCGTGACACCCCCGAACTCACCCGTTTTTCGCGTATGACGCGCGCTCATCAGTGGGTAGATCCCGCCACGCTGGAACCGGCGCTGGAAGGACGTTTTTCCCGTGGGCTGTTCTTTGCCGGCGAAGCTCACCTTGATCCGCGCAGTGCGCTGCAACAGCTGCGTAAGGGGCTGCAACTTGCCGGGGTCTGCTTCCATCAGGGTCAGCCCGGCGGCACCATTATTGACTGCCGGGGGATCCACGCCGCCGCCGACCAGCCAGAACTGCGCGCGGTTCGCGGCGAAATGCTGATCCTGCACAGTGAGGAGGTTCAGCTCTCCCGGCCAGTGCGCATCCTCCATCCCCGTTTTCCCTGTTACCTGGTACCCCGTGCAGCCGGACACCTGATGCTGGGCGCAACCATGGTGGAAAGCGACGATGACAGCCCGATTAGCGCACGCGCCATGATGGAGTTGTTAAGCGCCGCCTGGGCTATCCATCCGGCTCTGGCAGAGGCGCGGATAGTGGAAAGTGGCACCGGCCGACGCCCGGCCTACCGCAATAATATCCCCGCCATACGCTGTCACAACGGCGTCTGGTCTCTCAACGGTATGTATCGCCACGGCTTCCTCCTTGCTCCGGTAATGGCGGAAAAACTGATGCAGCAACTGATGCAGGAAAAACTGATATGAAAATTCAGCTTAACGGCCTCCCGATTGATACCACCGCTCATACACTGGCGGAACTCCTGCGCGAACAGCAGATTGATGCCAGCTGCGTAGCCAGCGCCCTCAACGGCCAGTTTGTGCCGCGCGCACGCTATGAGAGCCAGGCACTGACCGCTGGCTGTGAACTTGAAGTGCTCTCACCGATGCAGGGAGGATAAAACATGTTTTACGATTTCATTCCGCAGTCTCGTTTTCTGCTCGGCACCGCCGGATATCCTTCGCCGGAGATCTTGCAACAGGCCATTGAGGTTTCCGGTAGCGAGATTATCACCGTCAGTCTGCGGCGAGAGGGCCGCCACGGCGCTGCCTTCCGTGAGCTGCTCACCGGCCTGAACAGACGGATACTGCCCAATACCGCTGGCTGCCATAGCGTAAAAGAGGCGGTGACTACCGCACATATGGCACGTGAATTGTTTAATACCCGCTGGATAAAACTTGAAGTGATTGGCCACGCTGACACATTGCAACCCGATCCTTTCGCTCTGGTGGAGGCGGCCCGCATTCTCTGCGCCGACGGTTTCCAGGTGTTTCCCTACACCACAGAAGATCTGATCCTTGGTGAGAA
The DNA here is from genome assembly GCF_009738185.1 of Erwinia sorbitola. NCBI lineage: Bacteria > Pseudomonadati > Pseudomonadota > Gammaproteobacteria > Enterobacterales > Erwiniaceae > Erwinia > Erwinia sorbitola. The sequence goes on from NZ_CP046510.1 coordinate 30,599, forward strand.
ACTGATTGAAGCTGGATGCGAACTGCTGATGCCGTGGGGTGCACCGATAGGCTCCGGCCAGGGGCTGAGAAATATCGAAGGGCTGCGTTCAATGCGCGCCTGGTTTAAAGGCATACCGCTGATTATTGATGCCGGTATCGGCGCCCCCAGTCAGGCCGCACAGGCAATGGAAATGGGCTTTGACGCTATCCTGCTGAATACCGCGGTGGCGAAAGCGCAGGATCCGGTGCGCATGGCCGGGGCTTTTTCTGCCGCAATCCGAGCTGGTCACGATGCCTGTCATGCAGGCCTGGTAGAACGCCGTGATATGGCGAGCGCCTCCACGCCAATTTTTGGCATGGCCCAGTTTCCCTTTCAGGAGTCATAATCTGTGAGCCGCTATCAACGACAATCAATGCTACCGGAAATCGGCGACGCCGGGCAGCGGGTGCTGCTGAATGCCCGCGTGCTGGTAGTTGGCGCGGGCGGGCTGGGATCGGCATTGCTGCCACTGCTGGCCGGTGCCGGGGTAGGTTATTTGCGGATATATGATGGAGATCGGGTGGAGGAGCATAACCTGCACCGGCAGACATTGTATGGCATGGAGCATACCGGGGAGTTAAAAGTTGACTGTGCCCGCCAGGCACTGAATGCACGTAATCCGGACTGTAAGGTCGATACACAACCGCAGGCACTGGGTGCCAGCATGATGGCTGAGGCGCTCAACGGCATTGACCTCGCCATTGATGCTGCCGACAATTTCGCCGTGACTTATTCGCTTTCCGACGCCTGCCTGCCGCGCCGCATTCCGCTGGTCAGCGCTTCCGTACTGGGACGACAGGGCTATGTGGGCGGATTCTGCGGCAGTGCTCCCGGCTATCGCGCTGTTTTTCCACAGCTGCCGGCCAGTGCGGCTAACTGTAATAGCGCTGGGGTGATGGGTCCGGCGGTGGCGACGCTTGGCGCCTTACAGGCCCAGATGGCACTCAGTATCCTGCTCGGTTTCACCCCCTCACCGCTGGGTTGCCTGATAAATTGCGATTTCACCCGGTGGCATTTCCGCCAGTTCCGTTTTGATGGCGCAGATGAACCCGATCGGCCCTCAGTACCGTTTATCGATCGCCATCTGCTGGTCAGTAATGACTGCATTGTAGAGTTGCGTAGTCAGCAGGAGGCACCTGAGAGCATCGCTGATCGCGTCCATCGGGTGCAGCCTGAAGAGATATACGACTGGCAGCCACCTGCTGACCGCCGCATCGTGCTGGTCTGTGCCAGCGGCATCCGCGCGGCGAAGGCAGCGATGGTGCTGGAGCAGCGCGGGTTTACTCAACTGGCAATTATCGCGGCTAACCGCTAACGAGATGGCAGGCAGCCTGATGTTTTCTCGTTGCATCTGCCCATCACGCTCAGTATCTTGTGCGCAATTCTCTGACGGCAACCGGAATCACCATGACCTCTCACGCTCCTAAAGATCCGTTACATGGCATTACGCTCGAAGCCCTGGTCACCGCGCTGCACGCGCGTTATGGCTGGGAGGAGCTGGCAAAACACATCAATATTAACTGTTTCAAGAGCGACCCGAGCATTAAATCCAGCCTGAAATTCCTGCGCCGCACCCCGTGGGCACGCAAAGCAGTGGAAGAGCTGTATATCGCATCACTAGATGATGTGCCGGCAGATCCGGTGGACAGTCCGTGGGGCAATTGGCAGAGTAAAGAGTAATCAGCTGACCGCCTGCGGGATGCAGCAGGTCAGCGTTTAGAGGGTAACGGATTACTACTGGATGAGGTCAGATACACACCGACGGCTGGCTTATCTTAGGCCACTTCAGGCTGACCTCAGCGCTGGGATAACTGTTGGACTTTAAACTCTATAAAAAAGCGAGTTACCCCCTGATTTCGCATAAACTTACTTAATATATATATTTGTAATTTTTTAAGGAAAAAAATCTATGAAAGTAAGCGAAAGAGCACTCATGGAGTCCGGTTTCACTCATGCTGACATTCAGAAGGTTAAACATAATGTAGAAAACTATGGGGGAACTCTTGATGAAGTAATTAAAGACTTAGCAAAACGGTTTAATATATCTAAGTGGGTTACGATTGTCGCTCTCATGATTTTAATTATGTCATCGTTTTTTACGACCCCAAATAACACACTATCTTTGGCTTTTTCGCTAATTGTAGGTTTGCCATTTATATGGTATCTGACACCCGCCAGACTCGCATATAAAGCCTGGCGGTATAAAAAATACGTTTCTAGGACTGAGGGCGATCAGTGAATGTCATGAGATCAAAAATAACCTTAGCCTTAACCCCATACCCAACGATTTTCATCGTTAACTTAGGACGACTTAAAACACTTACTTTTCTGTAATAATTTATTGGGATATAGCGAAATAATCTCCATGTACCCGGTTTTTTTACTAACCCCAGGATACTGTAAGCATTAGCGACAAGTGAAATAGAATTATACACTCCCAACCCACTACTTGAGCTGAACCCCATAAATTCTGCAATAGACATTGTAGCATTAGCTGCAAAACCTTCAGATATCGAATCATGGAGTACATGGTGGCTAAACTCTTTACTTAACCCATTCAACCCATCCGTAACGAGCACTGCTCCTGCCAACACACCCAATGGATTAGCACTGGCCAGAAGTGTTACTCCCAAGGCTATCTCAGCGCCGGAAAGCACTACATTTACGGCAGAAATCACATATCCGACAATTTTATTATTTTTCCGAACGAAGTCCACTTTGGCATAAAGCTTCGCCGCTTTTGTGCGTAACATTCGGCCCTGTTCTTCAAGATTGTCTGTTTCTGCTCTGAGAATTTTGATACACGCCATGCACTCTTCATCAGATTCTGCTTGCAGGGCGGCGGCGAACTGCCTTTCAATTACCTCTTTTATTTCTTGCACAAATTTCATGCGAGTCAGGCCATCCTGGAGGTGGAAAGCAGACAGCATATTAGCTGTGTTAAGTAGCTTCCTCGCCTCGAGATTAACCATTTTTTCGGCCCATGATTTATTTCTTCCTCCAGAGCGCATCATATCAAGTAATACGGCATCCATTTATTTTCTCCCTATATATTCAATCGCCGATAATAATCCTTCACTTTCATCTGTAAACATCGATTCAGGCTTAATGAGCCATTTTGATTCAAAATAGCAGGGGTTCTCCCGCTTAACAGCAGGCCAGACTTTGCCTGATGCAAATTCTTCCAGCGTGTAAATTTTGGTGAACGAAACAGTCGTTACAAAAAACCCGCCTGAAAAAGGCGGGCCGGTCGATTTTATGCAGTCTGTTTCTCAGCGCGGGAAGTGTTTACAACCTGGCCAATACCTGCACCATCAAGAGGCTGGTCTGGCTGTGCAAAAAAATCGATATTAAAAAAAGTGTCATCCGTCAGCAGTCTAATATGATGCCAGTATTCTGGTGGGCTGATACCAAAATGACCTGCCTGAATGATGATTTCGATCTCAGGTTCAGCCTCATCGGCGCTGGCAAAACCATAATATTTTACTGCACCCTGCATCACACAGAGCCTGGCATAAACACCTTTTTTAGTGTTGTGATGAGTGAGCAAAGCCTTTGGTACCGTATTTTTATCCCAGAATGGGGTGGAACGGGTGTGTATATAATTCTTTGGTATCTGCCGGGACATAATAATCCCCCTCCTGTTCAGAAAATAAAACCGCCTTATTGGTCACTGGTAGTGTTGTTGTGTCAGAGACTGCATCCCACTACTACGCCGGTATACTCCACGGCAGCAAGTTATGAGGCGTTATTTATGCCATGCCTTATAACCATATGATTTAACGCTAATACTTAATAATTATTGTTAAAATGACATCGCAGTGTGGGAGTGACACTCCTGACCATCTCCGTTAACGAACTGGCCAGCCTGCTTATGGGAGTCCTGGTAAATTTCATCATGTCTGCCAACGGCAACAACGATGACCGTAGCTCTTGTCTTTTGAAGAACCAATCAATTATTGGTTGAGTGAGCATCCCGCCACTCTTTCACCATTTCCTCCGTGACTTCTTTTTTGTAGCAGATCGGTGAATACCCGCCCGCTTTACTCCATGCACTGCGACGACCGCAGGAACTGCCATTCCTGGCAACGTTAAAGGGGCATGCACAGGTTCCGGGATATGCCGCTATTGATTCATCAATAATGGCCTGTTTTACCTGTGCATCGGACGCCGTTCCTTTTGCTGTGGCTATATTGCTAAAAGAGAGAGGCATGAGTAAAGCTGATAGCAGGCATAGCTGTGCTGTCTTAAACATAAAAACCGACTCCTTAGGAATAATCCTAAGAAGATTACATTTCTGTATAAAAAATCAACTGGTATAAATTTTATAATAATGTCATGGGTAAAGTTCGCCCGCCGGCTCCACCTCTCCTTTGATAACCCTATCCCTGTCACATTTGTTCTATTGTTTAGACACTTCCGTCAGGTAATTAATAAAGTTTGGCTGACCGCCGCCGATACCGATCCTAGTCTGGCCCCGCTTCACGGCCATTAAACATGGAATGCGAAACTGAATATGAGCGGGACTTTTTGTAGCGACGATGCCAAACGCCTGGCCGCCCTTGAGATGCTGAAATCCGGGGATGCAGCCCGCGATGAAATTCTGAAAAAGTTTACTCAGTTGGCCAGCGAGCTGCTCGGAATACCCGGCAGCTTCGTCTCTGTAGTGGATGATGAAAATCAGTACATTAAGGCCGCCTGCAATTTTGACCTGAAAAGAACCTCATTTCAGCATGCTTTCTGCCGCCATACGCTGGAGCTGGATGATGTGTTGGTGTGTAACGACACGCATCTCGATCCGCGCTTCAGCCAGCATCCACTGACTCTGGGTGAACCATTTATACGCTTTTATGCAGGCGCGCCGTTGCGTAATCGCGATGGAATTCTTATTGGTACGCTGTGCGTAACCGACGTCACACCCCATGATTTTTCTCATGATAAAGCCGCCCTGCTTGAGCTGTTAGCCGGCCTGGTAATCGGTTATCTCGATGCCTGGTATATCACCGGCTATCAGGATGTTGTGACACGGCTACCGAATCGCCAGCGCCTGTTAAAAGACATTGAGCTGCTGCAGCAGGCCGGAAATCAGGAGCCGCATAACCTGACGCTGATCGACTGTATTGATATGCCTCGTGCCTATGAAATTGCACGCTCGGTAGGGATGAATGCGGTAGAAAATCTGCTGAGGGAGCTGGCCTCGATTTTACGCACGCGACTGCGGCTGGAGGCGGATGATGTACTGTATACCGTGGCGCTCGGACGTTTCGCACTGCTGAGTGGCACGCATGACAATGCCAGCGCCCGTGAACTCAGCAAGCGCCTGGGCGGAATACGCGCGCAGATTTTCGACAATATTTCGATTGATGCCAGACCGCACCTCGGCGAAGTGAACTTTGTTCCGGCAGAATCACAGGTATCTGAAGTTTTACGCCGTGCAGTCAGCGCCCTGCATGAAGCGATAACGCTGAAGCAGAACTATATGGCCTACAATGCCGAAAGTGATGGCCGTAAAAGTCAGAATTTTCGCCTGCTTCACGATCTGGCAGCTGCGATACGCGGAACGCCGGGGCTGTATCTGGTTTATCAACCGCAAATTTCCCTGCTGCACGGTAAACCCGTCGGGCTGGAAGCATTACTACGTTGGGATCATCCACTTTTCGGCAATATTCCCCCGGATGAATTTATACCGCTGGTAGCACAGACCAGCCTGATGGAGGAGCTGACAGACTGGGTAATTGACCACACCCTGGCACAGCTGCGGCAGTGGCGTAGTAAAGGTCTGAACCTGCCCGCTTCGGTTAATCTGTGCGTCAGTGATTTTTCCCGAGCCGATTTTGCCGATAAACTCGAAGCAAAAATGCTTCAGGCCGGGCTGAATACCGACGATCTCTCCATTGAATGTCTGGAAACCGAGCAGGTGCTGGAAAATCCTGATGCACGGTGCGGGCTGGATAAACTGAAGCTGCGCGGTTTTCGTATTGCGCTGGATGATTTCGGCTCAGGCTACAGCAATATCAATACGCTGTGCCGTATTCCGGTAGATGTGATTAAGCTGGATCGATCACTTATCCAGCAGCTTTCCCACGACCCGGCCAGTGAAGTCATTGCCCGGCATGTGATCACCATGCTGAAGGAGCTGCATTATGTGGTGCTGGCGGAAGGAGTGGAAGATTTGCAAACCCTGGCTTCATTGCAGCGTTTAGGCTGCGACGAAATCCAGGGTTTCTATTATTCACGTCCTCTGGCACCCGAGGTGCTGGAACACTGGCTCAGTCGCCACTTTCCAACGAACTGAGACAATCAGGACTCAATCCACACCGTCTGTGCGTTGGTAAACTCACGCAGGCCAAAGTGTGACAGCTCGCGGCCAAAACCACTTTTTTTCACGCCGCCGATCGGCACGCGAGGATCGGAGAAACTCGGTGAGTTGATAAATACACCGCCGGTTTCAATCTGCGATGCCAGTTTTTGCGCCGTGACCACATCACGACTCCACAGGCTGCCCCCCAGACCGAACTCAGAGTCATTGGCCATCGCGATGGCATGAGCTGCATCATCCGCCACAATCAGCGATGCTACCGGGCCAAACAGTTCCTGTGTAAAACTGGTCATACCCGGTTTAACATCACTGAGCACCGTCGGCGCGTACCAGTTTCCTTCTCCCGGCAGAGGATGACCTCCGAGCAGCAGCGTTGCCCCCTCTTTCAGGGTCGCCTGCACCTGGGCATCCAGCTCGTCACGCAGATCGTAGCGTGCCATCGGACCGATCCAGGTACCGGAATCACGCGGATCGCCAATTTTCATTGCTTTAACAGCGCTGACAAACTTTTCACTGAACTGCTCAAACACGGCAGCATCAACAATAATACGCTTTGCCGAGATGCAGAGCTGGCCATTATTCATAAAACGCCCGGCGATAGCACCCTTCACTGCCGCATCGATATCCGCATCGGCCAGCACAATAAAGGCATCTGAACCTCCCAGCTCCAGCACACATTTTTTGATGGCCGCTCCGGCAAGTGCTGCAATGGCCGCCCCGGCACGAACGCTGCCAGTGACAGTAACGGCAGCGATACGGCGATCGTTAATTGCCTGAGCTACGCCGTCATTATCAGCATTCACCACCGCAAACAGCCCCTGTGGTACGCCAGCTGCGGTCAGGATATCCTGTAACAACAGCGCACAGCCAATCACGTTTGGAGCCGGTTTTAACAGATAGCTGTTACCCGCCAGTATGATCGGTACTGCACCGCGCAGCACCTGCCATACCGGGAAGTTCCACGGCATTACCGACAGCACCGGGCCCAGTGGCAGATAGTCAACAAAGGCTTTGTCGCCCTCTACCAGCGTTGGTTCACGCTGCAGGAATGCCGGGCCGTGTTCTGCATACCACTCGCACAGCTTTGCACTTTTTTCCACTTCAGCAAGCCCCTGATCAACAGGCTTGCCCATTTCGCTTGTCATCATCTCAGCCAGTGCCTGTGCGTGCTGGCGCAGGCCTTCGGCGATGTTCTGTAGCAGTTTTACCCGTTCATCCATCGCGCTGTGACGCCAGCTCTGGAATGCAGCATCGGTCAGCGCCAGCGATGTAAGGACATCAGTACTGCTGGCAAAAGGATAGCGGGCAACGATTTCGCCCGTGGCCGGATTACGTGAAATGGCTTGTGCAGAAGAGAGGTTCGTCATTATGTTCGCCTTATCAAAAACAGTGAATTCGGGCGCCACGCATAATGCCGTGCAGCGCAATATGTAACCATCATAGGCTTGTGGATGATTCTTTTAAAATGAATAATAAAGAAAATTATTAGCTCAAAAAGAGAATGATATGGAATTAGCCCAGCTGGAAATTTTCCGTGCCATCGCGGAGGAAGGCAGCGTCACCGCAGCCGCTGACAAATTACATCGGGTGCCATCAAATATCTCCACTCGCCTGAAACAGCTGGAAGAAGAACTCGGCTGTGAGCTGTTCCGGCGCGAGAAGCTGCGCCTGCATATTACCGACAGCGGCAAAACTTTCCTCGACTATACCCGGCGAATCCTGGCGCTGACCGGAGAAGCCAGAGAGAGCGTTTCCGGCCAGCATCCCAGCGGGATTTTTACGCTGGGAGCGATTGAGAGCACTGCTGCCGTAAGGCTGCCGCCGTTGATAGCGCGCTATCATCAGACCTGGCCACAGGTCGAGCTTGATCTCACCACCGGGCCGTCCGGCGATATGATCGACGGCGTGCTGGCAGGGCAGTACAGCGCCGCCTTTGTGGACGGGCCGCCAAAGCATCCGCAGCTGGAGGGTGTGCCGGTGTTTTCTGAAGAGCTGGTTCTGATCGCTGCGCTCAATCATCCACCTGTGCCCGACGCCGCCAGTATATCCGGATCAACCATCTATGCGTTCCGCGCTAACTGCTCCTACCGCCGGCATTTCGAAAACTGGTTCTCAAGAGAAAATGCCGCTCCCGGGAAGATTTTTGAAATGGAATCCTATCACGGTATTCTCGCCTGTGTCAGTGCCGGGGCCGGACTTGCGCTGATACCTGCCAGCATGCTGGCAAATATGCCTGGCAGAGACAGCGTACGCTCATACCCGCTCAGTGAAGGGCGGGGACTGATTGCCATCTGGCTGGTCTGGCGCAAAGGCACTCACTCCACTAATTTACAGGCCATGACGCGGATGCTTCAGGAACGCGTTGCTGATGAAAGTTCAGTCATAACCTCTGATACTACAGGGCAGTAAAGATAACAATGAAGATGAAAAACAGTCTGGCAGTCGCTGCACTTCTGCTCTCCTGCACCGCACATGCCGGGTGGTACGTGGTGGATAACTACGAAGGTACACTCGGCAAATGGCCGGTTCATATCTCCTTACAGGAGTACGACAGCTATGGCAGCGGGTTAAATATCAAAGGGAGTTACTATTACGATAAATATCGTGCGCCCATTCCGTTATATGGCAAGCGCAGTGCCGATTCGTTTGAACTGTGCGAAGTTAATACACCTGCGGAGTATGACAGTGCGCTGATTCAGGGAAGCAAGGGTAAAGTTGATACGCATATCTGCCCGTTCAGCCTGACACGACAAGGCGACAAACTGCGCGGCCACTGGCAGCAGGGGGATAAACGCTATGAGGTTGCGCTAAAACAGACGGCCTCACTGGATAATACCGCAGAGGGAAAAATTACCGGAAAACGCGTCGATATCCCCTTCTGGGGGCAAACCGCTACCCACAGTTTTATCGGCCACTACCAGACCACTGCTGACGGCATCGCCATCAACAGCATCAGCGTGATTAATAAAAAAACCGGTAATAGCGATCAGACGCTGGATCCACAGCTGCATCAGTGCCAGTTCGGCTTTTATATGACGGCCATTTATCAGAATATTGAGAGCGATCAGGCCGGTAAAACGATCTGGCTTAACTGCTACAGCCAGCAGGCCGATATCACCGTCGGCTATCACTTTGATAAAGCCAGCATGCGCTATATCACTTCAGAGTAATTTTTCAGGCATTTGACCAGCGCATTTGACGCATAAAAAAACCGCCGGATAACCGGCGGTTTTCGTAATCATCTCTTAATGATAGCTGATCGTGGTGCCATACAGACTGTTAGCACCTGAAGCCCGGGCTACCGATATCGGTCTGACCGCAGGGGTGACAGGCGTTCCCGATAACTGGACATCCAGTGATACCAGCGTTGTACTGCCGGTCACATAGGTGGTTGCCACTGCCGGCGCCACTGCATTTGAATGCCCTTCGGGAAGTGCTGCCAGGCTGGCACCAGAGATCGTGCTCAGGATGACGGCAACAAGGGCTGATTTTGTGAATGTCATAACTCCCCCTTGATGCTTATCTTTCATCATCGCTATTACTGGTAAATCACCGCGGTGCCGTGCAGTTTATTATCACCAACAGCTGAGGTGATGCGGAACGATTTAGCTCCCGCCTGATCGGCTTTTGCCGACAGCTGAGATTCCAGTGAAGATAGATTTGAGGCTCCGCTGGCAGAAATCACACCTACCTGCTGTTGCTGAACAGGTTCTGCATTTACCAGTTCGGCAGCAAAACCGGCGAAAGAAACGGAAGTCAGTGCGATGGCAGCCAGGGTCATTTTGATAGTTTTCATGATTTTACTCTCAGTTGAATTCAGTAATTTTGCGTTGCGTCGTTATTAATTAACGATCGATAGGTAAATGTTAGGCCTGTTAGTGATCCACGTCAACAATATTTTATTAATGATCGATAATTTATTAATTAACACATTGAATTCATTTCAAATATAGTTATGTTATTTTCTTCGTGCGGCAGGATCACATGGCATGAAAACGCCGCTCGACAGTCGGGTTTAATGTTTTTATACTGATTGATAATTTAATGACCGGGCGGTATTGCGCAAGTGAGGAAAGATGAATACTGAGCAGGACGCAGGCATCCGTAAAGGCCGGGGACGGCCAAAAACCTTTGACCGGGAATCGGCGCTGGATAAAGCGTTGGAGTTATTCTGGCGACATGGCTATGAGGGAACTTCTCTGGCCGATCTGGTTGAAGCTACCGGAGCAAAAGCTCCGACGCTCTACGCGGAATTTACCAATAAAGAAGGGATGTTTCGCGCGGCTGTTGATCGCTATACAGAAAAGTTCGCCCGTCAGAGTGAGGCCGCACTGATATGCCCGGAAAGCTGCGTGGCCAGCGGTGTGGAAAACTATTTCCGCTCGACGGCAGCCTGCTTTACTGACGGCAAAAAACCTGGCGGCTGCTTCTTTATCTGTACTTCCAGCACCCTGTCAGCAGATTCTACAGAGGTGGCAGAGATGCTGCGCAACCGTCACAGCAATCAGGAACAACATTTACTGACGTTTTTGCAGGCGCGGCAGGCCGCAGGAGAGCTGGATGCAAACACCAGCGTCAGTGCGCTGGCAGCCTATCTTTGTTGCCTGTTGCAGGGTATGTCGGTTCGCGCACGTGAGGGCGCGACGCGTGCAGAACTGGACACACTGATTGATACGCTGATGCTACAGTGGCCGGTATTAAGCAGGCTGGGCTGCTGATAAGTTAAGTACAGACGCGGAAGAGAGGAAAAGGCCGGTTACCCGGCCTTATGCAGAATCAGTTGTTTACCGGGATCACCGCACCCTTATATTTAGTACGGATCCAGTCCTGAATTGCTTTTGAATGCAGTACGGTCACCAGCGCTTTAACATCCGGTTTGTTCTCATCACCACGATGTACGGTAATGATATTCGCGTACGGGTTATTCTCACCACTTTCCACAGCAATCGGGCCTTTCACCGGGTCAAGACCAGCATCGATCGCGTAGTTAGCGTTGATCACCACAGCATCACCTTCGTCATTGTTGTACATCTGCGGCAGCAGTGCGCCTTCAACATTGGCAAGGAATTTCAGGTGTTTCGGATTCTCCACGATATCGCTGATACGCGCATCAACTTTGCTGACGCCTGGCTTTAGTTTAATCACGCCTTCTTTCTCGAAGATAGAGAGAATACGGCCCTCTTCAGCTACCGCATCACGCATGATCACTTTGCCATTCTGCGGCAGATCTTTCAGCGACTTATATTTTTTTGAATAAATACCGATAGGCTCGATATGAATAGCACCGGCGCTGACGAAATCGTAGGTTTTATCTCCGGCGTGATCTTTCAGCACGCTGTTAAGGTAAGGAATGTGCTGGAAGTAGTTGGCATCAATATCGCGGCTCGCCAGCGCAGTGTTCGGCAGAATGTAATCCTGGAATGGTTTGATTTCCAGGTCGATGCCCTGTTTTGCCAGAATTGGTTTCGCCTGCTCAAGAATTTCTGCGTGAGGCACGTTCGATGCGCCAACGGTCAGGGTATCAGCCCATGCACTCAGACTCAGCGCACCCAGGGTTGCCGCAGCCAGCAGCGTCAGTGTTTTTTTCATTTTGTTTTTCCTAAAGAGTTAACGTTTGTCGAGCCGTGTCGTAAGCACATCACCTAAAAACTGGATGATAAAAACAATCACCAGAATCATTACCGTCGCCACCAGCGTGACATCGCCGTGGTTACGTTGAAAACCTTCCAGATACGCCAGATTCCCCAGACCACCCGCGCCAATCACTCCGGCCATTGCGCTATAACTCACCAGCGCAATCAGGGTTACCGTGATCCCTGACACCAGGGCAGGAGACGACTCTGGTAGCAGCACACGGAAAATCAGGGTGCTGAGACGCGCCCCCATTGATCGCGAGGCTTCAATCACACCTTTATCAACTTCACGCAGGCCAATCTCTACCAGCCGTGCATAGAATGGTGCAGCACCAACGATCAACGCAGGCAGGGCCGCATCAGCGCCAAGAATGGTACCGATCAGCGTTTTGGTAAACGGGATCAGGAGGACGATTAAAATGATGAACGGAATCGAGCGGAACACGTTTACCAGGACAGATATCACCGAGTAAATAGCGCGGTTCTGGAACAATCCGCCGCGGGCGGTCAGGAACAGCGCCAGCCCCAGGACGATTCCGAGGACAAATGTCGCCACGCCGGAAAGCGCGGTCATATACAGCGTTTCACCGGTGGCGGCCCAGAGTTGCTCCAGTTTCAGATGCGGGAACAGGTTCTCAAACATGGGTAACTACCTCAGTGCTAATCGCGTGCGCGTGTAAATCGTCGAGAATATTCGACAGCTGATCGGGGGTGGCAGGCACCTGCAACCACAGTTCACCAAAGGTGCCGTTGGCTGTCTGGGTCATTTTTCCATGCAGGATATTGAAGGTTAACGCGTACTTGAGCGTAAGCTCGCCAACGATCGGCTGCTGGGTATTTTTGCCGACAAACGTCAGCTTCAGCACCACGCCATCGTCAGCATTAATCAGTTGCGGGTTGAACGGCGTCTCCGCGCTGGTGTATTCCGAGGTCTGCTTTACAAACATGCGGGTGATCGGCTGCTGCGGATGGGTGAATACCGACAGAACCTCGCCTTCTTCAACAATTTTACCCTCTTCCATCACCGCCACGTGGTGACAGATTTTGCGTACCACATGCATTTCGTGAGTGATCAGTACGATGGTGAGCTTAAGCTGGCGATTAATGTCCAGCAGCAGATCGAGAATGGCATCGGTGGTTTGTGGATCGAGCGCCGACGTTGCTTCGTCACACAGCAGCACATCCGGGCTGTTCGCCAGGGCGCGTGCAATCCCGACACGCTGTTTCTGTCCGCCGCTCAGTTGCGCAGGATAAACATTCTCTTTGCCGTTCAGACCGACCAGCGCGATCAGCTCCTGCACCCGGCGCTGAATCACGGCTTTCGGCGCACCGGCAATTTGCAGGGAGAAGGCAATATTTTCACTGACGGTGCGCGACCACAGCAGATTGAAATGCTGGAAAACCATACTGATTTTCAGCCGTGCCTGGCGCAGCGCTTCGCCGCTAGCCTGGGCAATGTCCTGTCCTGAGATAATCACGCTGCCTGAGGTTGGTTTTTCCAGCCCGTTCAGCAGACGGATCAGGGTACTTTTACCGGCCCCGCTATAGCCAATAATGCCGTAAATCTGCCCCTGCTCTACCAGCAGGCTGACATTATCAACGGCGGTCACCGGGCCTGATTTGGCGTTAAATATTTTAGAAACATTGCGTAAAACTATCATCTGATGCCTGTTTTCTGCCGTCGTATCAGCGAAAAACGCTGATTAATTAAACTGATTATTTTTCATGCATTATTGGTAGCACTAATTGCCAAATGATATTAATCAGGCGAGGATTCATTGGAAACAACCGAAATGACATGCCTTATAAGCAAATGGAATATCAGAGATATGAAGGCGATCCTGTAGAGAGTCCCCCTGAATGCGGACATAGCGTCATTTACTATCTTTGCCAAACGTGTTGAAACAATTTCTACCGGATCACGACATTTTTTTGTTTCGGCAACGTCTACAGTTAACCTACTCTTCTTTTCTATTAGCATCTGTCACCATGAGTCTCTCTCTCCACCATCATCTGCTTGCACGCAGCCGTCTGCTGATTTCCATCGCCGCCGGCGTGGCGTGTTTTCTTGCTCTGCCTGCACAGTTTGGTCTGCTGCAACGTCTGCTGACAGGCTGGAACGTACTGGCCTATTTTTATCTGTTTTTTCTATGGTTCCGGATGCTTCGCACAGCAGCGAAAGATATTCCGCATATCGCCAGAACTCAGGATGAAAGTGCCACACTGGTACTGAGCCTGGTAACTATTGGCTGTCTGGTCAGCATTCTGGCTATTCTGATGGAACTGACCTCACTGAAGGAGCTCAGTGGTGCACCGCGCGTCCTGCATCTGCTGCTGACGGCCACCACATTAATTGCTTCGTGGGCACTGCTTCCCACCTCGTTTGCCATGCACTACGCTCACCACCACTACCTGCACCAGACGAAAGAGGTCACACCGATGATCTTCCCGGAAAAACCTGACGAACCAGGATACTGGGACTTTCTTTATTTCTCCTTCACCATCGCCGTTGCTGCACAGACTGCCGATGTGGCAACCGGTTCTACCTATATGCGCCAGATTGCCCTGCTCCAGTCAGTGATCTCATTTGTGTTTAATCTGGCGATTCTGGGGCTGTCAGTAAACGTCGGGGCTGGTTTGTTAAGCTAGTTTTTGGCGGGATGTTATTACACCGCATGCGCTCAGGCAGATAGTTTATCGCAGTGATGCGATAATTGCGTTTTATCGCACTACCGCTATAATTTGAAAATATCTCTCTACTGCGATAAATAAAATGAAAGTACGTACACCAATCGACGTAAGCGCCGTGATCCGCAGTGCGCGCAAAGCACGCGATCTCAACCAGCAGCAGCTTGCGGTCATATGCGGCACGACTCAATCCGCAATTTCCCGGCTGGAAAAAACCGGCATCTGTCATATTGAGACACTTCTTCGCGCCTGTGCCGCTCTGCATCTGCAACTGGATATCAGCCCGTTACCCCAGCATAACAGCGGCGCTGACGAAGGAGGATGGTAATGGCTATCCGCCGACTGTACTGCTTTATGAATGATGAACCGGTGGGCGAGCTGAGTCGGCACAATGGCAAACAGTCTTTTCGTTACGACCATCGCTGGCTGGCCTCGCCCCGGGGGCGTGCACTCTCAGTCAGCCTTCCGCTAACCGATGAGATCCGCAGCGGTGATGTGGTCGATGCCTGGTTTGAAAACCTGCTGCCAGACAACGACACCATCCGGCAGGCCATCGTCGATCGCCTGGGTGCTGCCAGCAGTAAACCCTTTGACCTGCTGACAGTACTTGGACGTGACTGCGTGGGCGCGCTGACGCTGCAAAGCAATAGCGAGCCCTCAACCTCAGCAGCGATGGCAACGCAGCCACTCGAAGAAAGCGAGATTGAACAGCTGATTAATGATACCCGGCTGCATAATATTCTCGGTATGCGTGCCGGAGATCCATTCCGCCTCTCCCTTGCCGGAGCCCAGGAGAAAACCGCGCTGACATGGTGGCAGCAACGCTGGCAAAAACCCCTTGGCCGCACACCGACCACCCATATTTTCAAGCCGCCGATCTCTCCTCGCCGTGGTGACCCTCTTGATCTCTCATCAAGTGTGGATAATGAGTGGTTCTGCCTGCGTTATCTGACCGCGCTGGGCCTGCCAGCTGCAGAGGCAGAGATTGCCCGTTTTGGTGCACAAAAAGTACTGATTGTTAAACGTTTCGACCGGCGCATTATCGGAGAACGCATTTACCGGCTGCCGCAGGAAGATTTCTGCCAGGCGCTGGGGAAAGCCAGCGGCAGCAAGTATGAGTCACACGGAGGCCCGGATGCCAGAGCGATTGCTGGCGTACTGCGCTATGCGCTCGATCCGGAAAAGGATCTGGAGATCTTCTTTAAAACACAGTTTGTTTTCTGGCTGCTGGCGGCCATTGATGGGCATGCCAAAAACTTCAGCCTCCATCATCTGCCACAGGGCTACAGCCTGACGCCGCTGTACGATGTGATGTCAACCTATCCCTATTTTGGTCAGGGTGATATTCAGCCGCAAAAAATTCAGATGGCGATGTCAGTACGCGGAAAATCGGGCAAACATTATCGCTGGCAGAGCATTCTGCCACGTCACTGGATGACCCATGCCCGCCACCAGGGTATCAGTCAGCAGCTGGCACATCAGTGGATTGATGAGGTGATTATCCGCACGCCGGAAAGTCTGAGCATCGCGCTCAGAGATGCACCGGACGAGTTCGATCGCCAGACAGGTGAAGCTATTTGCAGGGGGACGCTCGACACCCTGTCAAAATATCAGCGACTGAACGGCGCGGGCTAAAAACGCATTGACCTTGTGCAACAACACGCTAAGGTTATTCTCACATCAACAGCCAAACAGCAGGAATATCCCTGAGGAGTGACAAATGGCGACAGAATACGCAACCCTCGCCGGAGGCTGCTTCTGGTGTACCGAAGCAGTTTTTAAACAGATTAACGGCGTGGAGTCACTGGAAAGCGGCTATATCGGCGGCCATACTGAGAACCCGACTTATAAGCAGGTGTGTAACGGTGATACCGGGCATGCAGAAGCAATCCGCATTGCTTTTGATCCGGAAAAAATCAGCTATGGTGACCTGCTGGATATCAGCTTCGCCACCCACGATCCCACTCAGCTGAACCGGCAGGGTAATGATATCGGCACGCAGTACCGTTCAGCTATTTTCCCGGCCAATGCCAGCCAGGAAGCGGAAGCACGGGCAGCTATCGCCCGCGCTCAGAGCGAGCATAATGACCCGGTAGTGACCACTATTGAAGCGAATGCCACCTGGTATCCGGCAGAAGATTATCACCAGGACTACTGGGCGGGCGAAGGTCAGGAGAACCGTTACTGTCTGGCGGTGATCCCACCCAAACTGCAAAAACTGCGTAAGCGTTTTGCCGCAAAAACCGTTACGGGCTAATCATCAGCCAGCGCCGGCAGATGCACCGCTGGCGCTGCGAACGGAACAGGCAGCGATAATCACACCAAGCGCTGACAACACGCTCAGTAACCACATCACCCACTGATAGCCATTATCCGTTCCGCCAGCCTGAAAAATACGCACCGCAACAGCCAGCCCCAGCGCGCCGCCCAGATTATGCAGCGTCCAGGAGATCCCTATCCCCTGACTATGCAGTGACGGGGGCAGAGCACCCAGCGCAGCCGCAACAGAAGAACCGAGGATCGCCCCCCATCCCATCCCCATCAGCACATATGCTGTCATCACGAAATAAACAGAAAGAGTACTGCTGAAGGTGCTTTGCAGTACTGCCGAGGCAGTCAGCAGGATAAATCCCGCAGTCATAACCGGCCATGGACCGTGTCGATCGCCAAGCCTTCCTGCCAGAGGGGAAATCAGCGCCATCACCAGCGTTACCGGCAGCAGCATAAGACCCAGCTGTGCATCACTTAACGAATACATCTCAACCAGACGGAACGGCATCAGCATAAATGCCACACAGTAGAAAATAGCCAGCAGCATGGATAATCCACAGGCCCGCCGGAACCTCTGCTCACGCAGCAGATTGAAATCGATCAGCGGCTGCTCCGTTCCTCGTTCCACGCGCACAAAAACCAGCAGGAGCAAAACAGCGCTTCCCAGCAGCATCAGCGATGACAAACTCAGCCAGCCCCAGCGTGTACCATAGCTTGCCCAGAGTAATAACGGAACCAGTCCGCTGACCATCAGCAGCCAGCCGCGATAATCCAGGCGAAGATGACGACTTGTCGTAGAGTCTGGGATATTGCCCCGGCAAAGCATAAAACTGAGCAGAATAAGCGGCACATTCAGCAGAAAAATCGAGCGCCAGCCGAACTGGCTCACCATCAGCCCTCCCGCCACCGGCCCAAGGGCCAGGCCTGCACCGTTTGCAGCAAACAGCAGCCCAAGCGCCCTGCCCCTGCGTGACGCAGGCATCGCTTCCACCAGGATAGCTGCTGTGGCGGTATACAGTACTGCACAGCCAGCCCCCTGTAGCAGACGACAAAGGTTAAGCAGCGCCAGCCCCGGGGAGAGTCCGGCCCCTAACGAGGCCAGCGCAAACCCGATCATGCCAGCATACAACATCTGCCGCTGTCCGAAATACTCACCAAGACGGGCGGTAAGCACCATGCAACAGCAGAGCGCCATCACAAACAGCGTCATCGTCCACTGTACTGCATCAACCCCGGCGGCATACTGCCGCTGTAACGCTGGCAGCGCCGTGTTAACAATGGTGAAATCAATGCATCCCAGGAAACTGCTAAGGCAGATACCGGACTGCAAGCGAAATAACTGTGAAGGGTTTGTCATAACGGAAGACACCTAAAAATAATAATCTCTTCAGCCTGACACGATTTATTATCTTCAATTACGCGATTAATTCGCCATAATGACGAATTAATATCGCCACCAGGATTGCAGGATGATCAACAGTGACAGACTCAACACTATTCGCGCTTTCGTGCAGGCCGCCCAGGCCGGCGGATTCAGCCTGGCGGCTGAACAGCTGGGGCTGTCACGTTCAACGGTAGGGAAAGCTGTTGCGCGCCTTGAATCGCGTTTGCAGGTCAAACTGTTTCAGCGAACCACGCGTTCACTTTCACTTACGAGTGAGGGCCAGCGCTTTTACGAGGACTGTCTGCAAATTCTGGCCAGCCTGGATGCCGCAGAAAATCGTCTTGCGCTGCACGCCCGTGAGCCGTCCGGGCGACTGAGGGTCAGTGCCCCTCCCCTGTTTGGTGAAAAATGGGTGTTGCCGGTGCTGATGCCACTGGCGCAGCGCTGGCAAGAACTTTCACTCGATGTCCAGTTCTCCACTAAACGTATCGACCTTGCAGCCGAAGGCGTGGATCTGGCTATCCGCATCGGCGATCCGGGACACCATGCTGATCTTACAGCCCGTCATCTGGGTACTCAGCCACTGCTGCTGTGCGCCGCCCCTGTCCTGCTGGATAGCTTTCCTGCTATTTCCCGACTCGACGATCTGACCGGCTTCCCACATCTGACTCTTCTTCAACAGGGGCGCTCGCAGGCATGGCTTCTCAAAAATCAGCAGAATGAACTGATTTACTGGCAGCCTGCTGACCGGCTGCGCCTGAGCACCATGAGCGCCGTGTATGCTGCGTGTATAGCAGGTATTGGCATTGCCCAGCTGCCACGCTGGCTGGTGAATGACGAACTGGCCAACGGGCAACTGATCGAAGTTTTACCAGAAAGCCGCAGCAGTGGCCTGCCTGTCTATGCCGTCTGGCTTAAAACGACGGCCATGCCACTGCGTCTGCGTTACGCCATTGATGCCCTGCTGGCTGCTTTTCCCCGGTAAATATCCGGTACCGGTTAATCCCGGCCGGCGACAATGTTAAGCAGAATATGTCGTTCGTCTGCTTAATGCATCAATGGTAACGTCCTGGAGTTCCATCAAAAGGAGAGCTCTGTGAATCAGCCCATCCAACACGCAATTCGCTTCAGTTACTGGAATGAGCTGTGCGAATAAATACGCTTATAAAGCCTGCCGGATATTGCTTCTCGTTATCTGACGCGGGGCAATACCGGCAACTTTACGTCCTCCCGACCTCGTAATATTGTCCTCAATGTTGTGCCCTTCCAACCTTAACATGCCGTAACTGCTCTCAATGAAAACCCTGAATCCTATAATCTCAGGATTCAGGGATTCAGGGATTCAGGGATTCAGGGATTCAGGGATTCAGGGATTCAGGGATTCAGGGATTCAGGGATTCAGGGATTCAGGCAGTAATATTCCCTGCTGTGCGGCATATGACAA